>DAOVSZ010000248.1 GCA_030627725.1 Desulfobulbaceae bacterium | reverse complement strand
CGCCCAAGGTCAACCGGTGAAGGCAAGGGCCGTGCGTGGTATCCGATCTGGAACGCAGGATCCACCTACACCATGTGCGCCCAGGTCGGCGCTACATTGACCATGATGGAAAATCGTTTCACGCCGGCCCGTTTTAAAGACGGTTATGGCCCTGTCGGCGCATGGTTCCTCCTGTTCAAGGCCAAAGTAGCCAATGCAAAAGGCGAGTACTTTGCAATGGGCGACGAAGCCAAGGAAGAATTGAAAAATTTTATGCCTTACGGCGCCTCCGCAGTTACACCGACCTGCCTGCGTAACCACTTGATGGTTAAAGAGTACAGGGCAGGCCGCGGACCTCTCATGATGGCAACCGACGTTGCCTTGAACGCTTTCCTTGACCAAAAGAGAGAGGAAGGCATGGATGAAAAATCCGTTAAGAAATTCTGGAAACACCTTGAGTCCGAGGCGTGGGAAGATTTTCTCGACATGTCCGTTGGTCAGGCCGGTCTTTGGGCCGGTACGAACACCGAGCCTGAAAAAGTCGGGTCTGAGATTATGCCTACAGAACCTTACATGCTGGGTTCTCATTCAGGTTGCTGCGGCATCTGGGTCTCCGGTCCGATGGAAGACTGGGTGCCTGACGCATACAAGTGGGGCTACAACCGTATGACCACGGTCAACGGTCTGTTCACTTCCGGCGACGGTGTTGGTGCATCCGGCCACAAGTTCTCCTCAGGCTCTCATGCAGAGGGTCGTATGTGTGCCAAGCAGATGGTCAAGTACTGCCGTGATCATGCGGACTTTAAGCCTGAACTGGCCCAGAGTGCTCAGGAACTGGCTGATGAGATCTACGCTCCTGTCAGAACATATTTTGACAATGTTGGATTGAGTACCGACCAGAGGGTGAACCCCAATTATATCAAGCCCGACGCACTGATGATGCGCCTCATGAAGGCCACTGACGAGTACGGCGGCGGGGTTGCAACCTACTACATGACATCCGGCGTTATGTTGAATGTCTGTCTTGACCTGCTCAAGATGATGCGCGAAGATGCAGAGAAGATGGCTGCCGGCGATCTCCATGAGCTGATGAGGGCATGGGAGAACAACCACCGCATCTGGTGTGTTGAGTCCCATATCCGTCATATTGAGTACAGAAAAGAGAGCCGCTATCCGGGTTTTTACTACAGGGAAGATTTTCCTAATGTTGATGATGAAAATTGGAAATGCTTTGTCAACTCAACTTATGATCCCAAGACCCAGGAATGGAAATGTGAGAAGGTTGAGTGCATAAACATAGTTGAAACCGATCCTTGGCTGTAATGGTCAAAGGTTGTTTTTTATTAACAACCAGATAAATCTCCAGGCGCCGGAAGGCGTCTGGAGATTTTTTCTATCTACTTCTTTTCCGGTCCGCCCGTGATACGCGGACGGACCGGTTTTTTTTTAAGTTCCGCAGTTTGGGCTTTGCGTCCGTAGCAAGGATTCCAATGTCGAAAAACCTGAAGTCTGGAACTTGAAACCTCAATTATATTAAATAGTTGTCTAATAAATGAATGGAGGAATGGCATGACAGACGAGCACAGCGCACCTGGAGCAGGTGGAGTACTGGTCGTTGGCGGAGGTATCAGCGGGCTGACTGTTGCCCTGGAAGCCGCGGAAGTCGGAAATGATGTGTTTTTGATTGAAAAGAATCCTTATCTGGGTGGTCGTGTTGCTCAGCTCAATCAGTATTTTCCAAAGCTTTGCCCCCCTTCCTGCGGTCTTGAAATTAATTTCAAGCGGCTCAAGAACAACCGGAGGATTCGCGTCTACACCATGACCGAGGTGAAGAAGGTTTCCGGGGGGCCCGGCAACTATGAAGTGGAATTAGAGACCATGCCGAGATATATCAACAGTAACTGCACTGGTTGCAATGATTGTGTCGAGGTCTGTACGGACGAGCGGGACAATGATTTCAACTTCGGCATGGACAAGACCAAGGCCGTATACCGTCCCCATGAGATGTCTTTTCCCATGAGGTATGTGCTGGACATGGATGCATGCAGCCCGGAAGTCGCGCAAAAGGTAAAGGCGGCGTGCAAGTATGATGCGGTGGACCTTGAGATGAAGCCTGAGACAGTTACATTGAATGTCGGCGCCATTGTCTGGGCCACGGGCTGGAACCCGTATGATCCCGCCAAGATGGATAACCTCAAGTTTAATGAGAGCAATGCCATTATTACAAATATGATGATGGAGCGTCTCGCCTCTCCGGGCGGCCCCACAGGCGGCAGGATCCTCCGCCCCGGGGACGACAAGGAGCCCGAGAGCTTCGCATTTGTGCAGTGCGCCGGATCAAGGGATGAGAATCATCTGGAATTCTGTTCCTATATCTGCTGCATGGCAACCATGAAACAGATAACCTATATCAGGGAGCGTTACCCTGAGGCCAAGATTTACGTTTTCTATATTGACTTGCGGACTCCTGGTAAATATGAGAAGTTTCGCGAGAAGGTCATGAACGATGAGAATACTCAGTTCATTAAGGGAAAAGTTGCCGATATCAAGATTGAGGATGATGGCGGCGTGACCGTGATTGCGGAAAATGCCATGACCGGGAATAAGGTCGAGCAGAAGGTTGACCTGGTAATTCTGGCAACCGGCATGGAACCCGCATTCAAGGAGCAGGGAGCAGCCCTGGGCCTGCAGATGGACAGCAACGGTTTTGTGATTTCTGATGCTGACCAGGGAATGATTTCCGCAGGTTGCGCCAAGAAAGCTGCTGATGTGGTGACAAGCACCCAGAGCGCAACCGCAGCAGCCTTAAAAGCCATTCAAATGTCGAGGAGGTAACGGTCAATGGATAAAAAATACGGTGCATATATATGTACAGGATGTGGTATTGGCGATGCCCTGGATATTGAGGCCCTTTCAGGAGTTGTCACCAGTGAGATGAGCATGGACTGTAAGACCCATCAGGCCCTGTGCGGATCTGAAGGCAGAGCGCTTATTGAGGGGGATATCGCAGGTGGTGTAAATACGGTTGTTATTTGCGGATGTTCTCCCCGTGTAATGGAGAATGAATTCAATTTTGGAGATGACAAGATCACGGTCAGGGGCAATATCCGTGAGCAGGTTGTGTGGTGCAGGGCAGAGGATGCTGATCCCGAATATGTTCAGGAACTGGCTTCCGACTATGTGCGGATGGCCTGCACCAGGGCACAGAAAACCGATCTGCCCGAGCCGTACCAGCTTGAGGAGATGAGCAAGAAGATACTGGTAATGGGCGGCGGTGTTGCCGGTCTTACGGCAGCCACGGAGGCGGCCAAGGCAGGTTACGAGGTTACATTGGTCGAAAAGAGCGACAAGCTGGGCGGAAAAGCTCTGGAATGGCGCAAACAGCTGCCCACAAAGGCCCCCTGGACCGACCTTGAGGATCCCTCTGTGTCGGCAATGGTGAGCGAGGTAGAGGCCGCTTCAAACATAACCGTCAAGACATCAAGCGAGGTTGCGCGTATCGGAGGATCTCCGGGTAATTTTGGAGTGACCTTCAAGGCAGCGGATGAGAAGAGTGAGTGGGATGCCCCTGCCAAGGTTGCAGTTGATGAGCAGGATCTTATTGACAAAGGCGAGATGGAAGATCCAAATGCAGGACTGAAACCTTAAATAGAAGAGAATCCGGATGCCGAGAAGTTCGGCGCGGTTGTTCTGGCCACCGGGTGGATTCCGGCTGACGTGTCTGAATACGCTCACCTTGGGTATGGCAAGTTCAAGAACGTTGTAACCAATGCTGAATTCGAGAAAATGGCCGGAGCCGGCAAGATAGGAAGACCGTCTGACGGCAAGTCCATTGAGAGCGTGGTCTTTGTCCAGAGCCCAGGCGCCGCGGATAATGACAACGATTTTCCATACTGTAACTCAGTGACCAGCGCGGTTGCACTTAAGCAGGCAAAATATGTGCGAGAGGATAACCCGGATGCCAAGGCATATATACTCTATCAGCATATGCGTACTCCCGGGAACATGGAGCTTTTTTACAAGGCTGCCCAAGATGATGACGGCATTTTCCTTACCAAGGGGAATGTGATGAAAGTCAGCGAAGAGAGTGACGCTTCCCTGACAGTTGCATGTGATGATACGCTGCTCAATGAAAATCTGGCAATCACGGCCGACATGGTGGTACTGGCTGCCGGTATGGTCCCGGTTACCAAGAATGAGAACTCGATCAACCTGGCCTACCGCCAGGGTCCGGCATTTTCGGATCTTGATCTGTTTGACGGTTATGCTGATTCCCATTTCGTCTGCTTCCCGTATGAAACCCGGCGGACCGGCGTTTATAACTGCGGTGGCGTAAGGAAGGCCATGACGGTTGAAGAGACCATTGATGACGCAACCGGCGCCGCGCTTAAGGCCATTCAGTGCATTGAGTCGGCTGACCGCGGCGTGGCTGTCCATCCGAGGTCCGGTGACAAGACCTATCCTGAATTTTTCTTCCAGCGCTGCACCCAGTGTAAGCGTTGTACTGAAGAATGTCCGTTCGGTGCCCTTGATGATGATGAGAAGGGCACGCCGCTGCCCAACCCGACAAGATGCCGCCGTTGTGGCACGTGTATGGGTGCATGTCCCGAGCGTATCATCGGTTTCAAGGACTACAACATCGATATGATCGGATCCATGGTCAAAATAATCGAGGTCCCGGATGACGATGAGGACAAACTGAGATTTGTCTGCTTTGTCTGCGAGAACGACGCATATCCGGCCATTGACATGGCCGGCATCAGGGGAAAGGCCATGAACAATCTGATCAGATTT
>DAOVSZ010000279.1 GCA_030627725.1 Desulfobulbaceae bacterium | reverse complement strand
GCCTGTCCATAAATGGTCTTTTCGTCGAATCTCTGCGTCTTGCTCAAAAAATAATGCTCGAAATATCAAACATATGCCTGCGCTTATTTTTTTCGCAGTCCTTGATCTTCAACGAAAATCCTCATTTCTGGACAGACACTAACTCATGATAAGTATTTACTTTTTCAGCAATTGGACCGGAGGGGAATTTTTTGTCCAACCCACTTTTTTACGTCTGAAATGAAAATTAAGCTACCATGTGTTCCCTGTCAAGATTTTATTTGGATAAAAAATGTTACCGTTCCGTATTATCAAAGGCATACGAACCACCCTTGTTGGTCAGGGTGATTCCGGAAAAATTCTGCCGGTAAGTAAGATCGTGAGACCAAAAAACTACAGTCCAAACACCTGGAAAAAGTTTTTGATTACAAGTACTATACATAAATAAAAACAGGGATTCCGCGCCTGACGGAATCCCTGATATATACTGGAGCCAGATAACGGAGTCGAACCGTTGACCTTTCGATTACGAATCGAATGCTCTACCAACTGAGCTAATCTGGCGTAAATGCTCAGCAACGGCCCAGCTGAGTGCGATCAGTCTGATTCATATAGGACTACTATAATTCTCCAGCCTGCTTGCATACATCTGAACCGTTGCTGAACATTTACGACTGAGACTGAGTATCACTTGCCCTGAAGCGCCCCGCAGGAGGTAAGGGAGCCTGCGACACTCCGAGTGCCCTTGGGGTGCACTTGTGAACGTTTACAAATCAAAAGCTCATAGAAAAAATCTAAGCCAATCGTTCACAAAATATACACTTTAGATTTCTGTTCTGCCAGCAATTTTGTGTCACCATGAAAAACAATAAAAAGCCTGTTTCCATCCTTGTTGTGGATGATGACAAGTCGCACCGGATCATGCTCCGTTCCATGATTAAGGGATGGAAGTGGTCGGTGACAGAGGCGGATGACGGCACAACCGCCGTTGAGGCGGTACACGAACGTCCGTTCGATGCCGTTCTGATGGATGTCAGAATGGCGAAAATGGACGGGATGACGGCATTGAAGAAGATCCACGACTACAACCCGGCAATCCCGGTCGTGATTATGACTGCCTATTCCTCAGTCGACTCAGCGGTTGAGGCGATGAAAAACGGCGCACGCGACTATCTCACCAAACCGCTCGACTTTGACCGGCTGAAACTCACACTTTCCAAGGCGCTTGACCATAGGCAGGTTGTTGAAGCTGCGGCAAGCGCTGAGAGAAACGGTGCGCTGCCTCTTGACGCGACAGGAATTATCGGTGAATCAGAGTCAATGTTCGAACTCCTGGAAATGCTTGCAGTAGTAGCTCCTTCTGAGGCAACTGTCCTTATCACCGGTGGCTCGGGGACCGGCAAGGAGCTGATCGCATCCGCCCTGCACAACAACAGCGCGCGGAAAAACGGGCCGTTTGTCACCGTCAACTGCGCTGCCCTGGCTGAAAACCTTCTGGAATCCGAGTTGTTCGGACATGAAAAAGGGGCCTTTACCGGCGCTGACAGGCGACGGGAAGGAAAATTCGTCCAGGCTGACGGCGGAACCATTTTTCTGGATGAGATCGGAGAGACCTCTCCTTCCATGCAGGCAAAACTGCTGCGTGTTCTGCAGGAGCACGAAGTCCAACGGGTGGGCGGCCAGGAGACGATTTCGATCGATGTCAGGGTTGTTGCTGCAACCAACAGGGTCCTTGAAGATGAAGTCAAGGCAGGCAACTTCAGGGAAGATCTCTACTACAGGTTGAATGTAGTTTCTCTCCATGTCCCTGCCCTGCGCGAGCGAGCATCCGATATCCCGCTTCTTGCAGACTTTTTTATCAAAAAATATGCAGCAAAAAACAAACGTGATGTGTCCGGCATTACTCCCCAATGCATGGACCTTCTTCTCCGTTATCCCTGGCCCGGGAATGTCCGTGAACTTGAAAACGCCATAGAGCGTGGGGTTATTCTCATGCGGGGTGACTATCTTGATGAGACAGCCCTGCCTATTCCGGTCAGAAAAATAGCGAATAAGGAAGCGACCGGTCCAGGGCAAACAGCCGTTCCTGCTTCTCTGGAAGATGCTGAAAAAATGGTGATTTTAAAAACCCTCGACGAGACAAACGGGAATAAAAGTGAAACCGCAAGACGGCTGCACATCACCCGCAAAACCCTGCTCAGCAAACTGCGGAAATATGGAGTATAGGGCCGGGGTACAGTTTACAGTTACCCCTCATTCAGATACCCGTCGTAAATCGCCTTGACTCGTTCCTGATACTCTTCCTGGTTGATCTGGGCCCCCTTGATCCCGCCATAGAGATTAATTTCTCCAAGATAGAACGTATCGTCATCCATCACCGTAATATCAATATGCGCGTGAGGAAACCTGCCGCGCTCCATGACCTCACAGCAGACGGACCACTGCTCGGAAGTTATCTCATAGGGTGTGCTCTCACCGCCGGAAAAGAGATTGTTGCGGAAATTATACGGATTATGACGGCTGTAGGCCTCCCTGTACCCGTCCAGAACGATTATCCGAACATCACGCCCTGCTTCATAAAACGGCTGAAGAACAAAAGGATATGGGAGCACTCCGAATGACGCCTGCGAAAAGACATCCTCAATCGAGTTCCAGAGATGGATTCCCCTGCCTCCGTTGTCACGGTCGCTTTTGGTTACCACTTTAGCAATCGTATTTTCAGAGTAGTATGATATTGCCTTGACCAGATCATGACGATCATGAATTGCCAGGGTATGAGGAAACATATAATCAACAAACAGAGGGACCTGAAAGGTTTTTGACCGGCTTGCCATATGGGCCAGAGCAGAGGGAAAGAAAAGAACTCCCCGACTCATCAGGTCTACAAGCATGTTTTCCTCGGAGGGTCTCAAGAACACCCGGCCCAGGATTACATCTCCGGCCTTTAAGGTCGGGTAACACGCACGTAACGTCTTTTTGTCTCTTATGACCCGGCGTTCTTCAGACACTGGTTTTCCTCCTTGAGCCCTTATCGTTTCCATAGGTCAAACACTGTATCATCCAAGGGATGAACAGCCTGCACAACTGATTTTTCATCGGAAGTAACAAGCACCTCGACCGACTCGGACCCCTGCAGCCCTTTTTTGCAGAACCGTACGATAAGTCCTGCGGCCGCCAGGATATCTTCTTTGTGGTCGCCATAGCGGAGGACCGCGGTCGGGCCGGGTCTCCCTTTTGCTTCCAGAACCACATCCCCTGTTTGGCGCAGTTCAAGAAGCTGACTGTTCTCGTTCTGTTTCCGCCCCAGGGCAAGCAGCCCGCCATGTGGGAGCCTGAACTGCCGACCGATCAGCTGCAGACGGACATCAGAAGGCGTGACTCTCACCTGCTCTTCATAATACCTCCTGAACCGACGTCCTAGAACAGGATCGGTGAGCACACATCCGCCTGCAGGGCTTGGATAGTCCCTGATACCGTATCGTTCGGCCAATTCCATCTGGGCAGTCCTGCCTCGGCCGGAAAAGGAGAGAAGCTTTTCCCGGTCAATACGGCCATCCACCTCTGCCTGTATCGGCGTTAGCGACTGCGCACAGAGAGGACGCAGAAGCACCCCCTCACAGCCACTGTCACGCTCGATGATCCTTAAGGTGTCCCTTCTCTGCGACATTGGCCGCTGGCCGATCACCTCGCCGGTAACAATGCATGCGCCGTGACACTCTTCCATCATCTTCCGGGCCTCTTTGACAAAGAGTATCTTGCAGTCAATACATGGGTTGAAATTTTTTCCGTATCCGTGCGGAGGATTCCCAAGCATCGCAAGATAGGGTATGCTGACATCCCTTAAGCACAGATCTATCCCGTACTTTCTGTTCACCTCCCGCGCATATTCCTTCTCCCGACGCAGAAGATCATAACCGAAAAAAGGGGTGACAAACTGCACGGCCTTCACATTGATACCCTGCTCAACAAGAACACGTACGGCCAGAATGCTGTCAAGCCCTCCTGAAAAAAGAGCAATTGCTGTGACTGTCATTTGTTTTAGAGGCTCAGGGTTCAGGATTCAGGGGTC
>DAOVSZ010000093.1 GCA_030627725.1 Desulfobulbaceae bacterium | reverse complement strand
TTTACCGTATCTCCAGGGAGCGCGCGCAGGACTTTTCTGATATGATCAGCGCGCCTGTCCTTGAGGAGAACGGTATTGTCCGGTTGCAGTTCATGAGGTTCAACAATAATGAGATTCATGCTCTTACTTTACAATATTCTCCAGATCGCCGCTCTTGTTGTTTCAGCGCCGTTTGTTCTCCTTATTGTTCTCTGCATAAAGAAATACAGGGGAAGGACATTTGCGCGTCTGGGATATGGCCTGGCAGCAAAGGTCAAAGAGTTTCACTTACGCGAAAAAAGGATCTGGGTCCATGCCCTGTCTGTCGGCGAGGCGCTCTCCAGTCGGTCTCTCATTGTCGCTCTTCGCAAAAAATTTCCCGAGTATTCGATCATTTTTTCAACCACGACCAAAACCGGGACAGAGACAGCAAAGGATTTTGAGGATGCGGTTGACCTCATGGTCCCGTTTCCGCTGGACTTCATGCCCTGTGTCAGCCATTTTATCAATCTTCTTTCACCTTCCCTTTTTATCCTTGTAGAGAGTGATTTTTGGCCCAATTTTCTGACTACCCTTCAAAAGAAAAAGATACCGGCATTCATGGTGAACGGCAGAATCTCTGATGGCTCATTTGAGCGTTACCGGAAGCTTTCCTTTTTTTTCAGGCCCTTGTTTACCTCATTTTGCGCCATATCAATGCAGACGGAAAAGGATGCCCGCAAGATGATCTCCCTTGGGGTTCCTGCCGAAAAGGTGCACCCCCTCGGGAACCTGAAATATGATTCGTTGATTCGGGGTAAAAACAGCGCTCTGGGAACGGCAGCTGATTTTGGCATATCAGAGAAAAAGATGACATGGATTGCCGGAAGCACCCATCCCGGAGAAGAGGAGCTGATATTCAAGGTTCATAAGAGGCTGCTGGATACCTTTCCGGACCTTTTTCTTGTTGTTGCTCCACGTAATATAGAACGGGCGGATGAAGTGATCAGACTGGCGGAAGATCAGGGCCTTTGCGCCGTGAGAAAAAGTAAACTTGTTCCGTCAGAGCCTCAGGTCCTGGTGCTTGATACCCTGGGAGAGCTGAACACCTGTTACAGCCTTGCGGATATCGCTTTTGTCGGAGGGACCCTGGTGCCGGCCGGAGGTCACAACCCGCTTGAGCCGGCGGTGCATGGCATACCGGTTCTTTTCGGGCCTCATATGGAGGATTTTTCTGAGATAAAAAGAGATATCCTTGAGGCACGGGCGGGAATCATGATAAAGGACTCTGAAGCATTGTTTTTCCGGATCAAAAAAAATCTGAGTGACCTTGAAGAACGGAAAAGCTATGGTGAGCGGGCCAGGTTATTTGTCCGGCAGCATCAGGGTGTGACGGAAAACCATCTCAATATTGTCAGTAAGATTCTTGGTAATAGTTCACCAGGGCAATAAAATTTGGGTAAACTCTTACGATTTTTGAAGAGAGAGAATTTATATGATTCCTCGGGAAGTTGAGAGCACAAAATCCATAACAAAGAAACTCATCGGCAGGGTCTTTGCCTATTATCTGCTTTTGACGCTGGTTTTTACCCTGATTCAGGTTTTTGTCCATTGTATGGATGGACAGAAATATGATCTGCCCCTTGTCATCCTTGGCGCAACAGTGAAGTCCGCAGCGATCTGGCTGATTTTCCTTTTTTTTACACAGAAACTTCTTGGCCGTCCCCTTGCTGATTTGACCAGGGCGATAGAGAAGATTGATCTCGATACACTGGACCAGGCTGATATCGAGATAAAAACTTCAGCAGGAGGAGAAATCAGATTTCTGGAGGAATCCTTTAACACCATGATTGGCAAGCTCAGAGAAGCACGGATGAAGCTTGTGGACAAAAAGAAAACGGAAGAGATTTTAAGAATATCAGAAGAGAATTACAGGAACATCTTTGACTCGGTTAATGACGCCATCTTTGTCCTGGATATTGAAACAGGAACCCTGCTTGAAGTGAACAGACGAATGCGCGAGATGTTCGGTTATGAAGAGGCGGATGAAGCGGAAATTCTGCGACTGGATATCGATGACCTAAGTCTGGGCATACCCCCATATACCAGCCGAGACGCGATGCGATCGATTGCCAAGGCGGCACGAGGGGAACCGCAGCTCATCGAGTGGAGGGCAAAGCACAGAAGCGGCCGGATATTCTGGGTCGAGGTCAGTATGTTGAAGACGGTTATCCGGGGCAATGTCCGTATGCTTTCCGTTATCAGGGACATAGAAAATAAGAAGATGATGGAGGATGATCTTCTGAATACAAAGAAGATGGAGGCAATCGGTGTTCTTGCCGGCGGTATTGCGCATGACTATAACAATCTGCTTGCGGTTATCATGGGCAATGTTGAGTTGGTAAAGAGTAAAATAGAACCTTCCGATCCCTGCCGTAATTATCTGCAGAAGACGATGTCAGCCGCCAAGCTGGCAGAAGAGTTGACGAAAAAACTTATCGCTTTTTCATCCGGAGAATCATCTGTTAAACGCACTTTTCAGGTTGACGATCTGGTGAAGAGCAGTGTCAGCCTGGCCTTGAGCGGTTCCAATGTTCACTGTGAATTTTCATTTCCCGATGATCTCTGGAGCATTAACGTTGATTTTAGTCAGATGACGCAGGCAATTGCCAATATTGTCCACAATTCCCGTGAGGCGATGCAGGACGGCGGACTGCTGAAGGTGTCAGCTGAAAATACCGAACTGCATTCAGGCTGGAAGGCTACCGGTCTGGAACTTAAGAGGAAACGGTTTGTCAAGATAACGATCCGGGACCAGGGCAGCGGGGTCAGCGCGGAACACCTGCCCAGTATCTTTGAACCCTATTTCTCCACCAAGGAGCGTGGGGCGGACAGGGGGATAGGTTTAGGTCTTCCGATTGCCTATTCGATTATCCGGAAGCATAACGGCCAGATCGATGTCGAATCTCTGCCCGGCAAGGGGACTGTTGTTATTGTCTATCTTCCGGGTGTTGAAGAGAAGGTTGAAGAGAAAAAGGCTCCCGGCCGGAAGATGCCGGAACAGGACGTCTTGCCCTTTGGCCCAGGAAAATGGCGGCCACTCAATATTCTTGTCATGGATGATGAGGAGATGGTCCGCGAAACTATCCGTGAGATACTTGAGCAGATCGGCCACAGGAGTGTTCCGGTCGGCCACGGCGCTGAAGCGATAGAACTCTATTTTGATGCCATGAAGTCCGGTCAGTTCTTTGATGCCGTTTTTTTGGATTTGACGATAAAAGACGGAATGGGAGGAATAGAGACAATAACCAAGCTCAAAGATATGAATCCAGGTGTCATAGCCTTTGTCTGCAGCGGATATTCTGATGACCCTGTCATGAAAAAATTCGAGGAGTTTGGTTTTTCAGGCGCCTTTACCAAACCCTTTTCCAAGGAAGAGATTGAGAAGGTCCTTGAACGGGTTTTTATCTGTCCGACCTGATTTGGGCCTGTCTGAGGGAGCCGTTCTCTCGGAGAACCTTTGCTGATTTTTACTCAGCAAGCCGGGCAGAGGTAATTCTTGTCGAGACACTCAGCTGTTGCCGCTGCGCTTCATTGAGCCGAAATCCGGTCCGCGCATCACTGTAACCGCCGCTCTCAATCCGTCCTGAAATAAAGACATCATCACGTCCTGCTACCTGACCACCTCCGGCAATCAAACTCACTGCAACAGCAACCTGACCAACATGCACCGGACTGCGGTTCTTGACCCTGATGAAAAGAGTGCCGTCTGTGTCGACAGCTGCGTTTACTTCAAGGTATTTTTCCGGATTGATTGGTAATTCCAGTACAGCCAGCTGCTGATAGGCCTGCCTGCCAAGAGATGATTCCGAGGATGCTGCTGTCTTGAAATGGTTGATGGCAGTTTTTTGATCACCTCCTTGAAGGGCGAGTTCGCCCATACCGTAATGGGCGGCGGCAGTGGGCATGAGATCGTTGCTTCTGGCAAGGTTTTCTCTGGCCTGGGAGAAGAGGCCGAGCTTTTGTTCGGTGAGGCCGCGCTGGAGGAAAAATCGATAGTAGTTGTTGTTCAGTCGGGTCGCCTTGTCATACTCGCCAAGGGCCTTTCTGAACTGACCTTCCTTAAAGTAGATATCACCCAGAAGACCGAAAAAATGGGCCTCGAAAGGCTCCATCTCGATGGCGCTTTCGGCAAGATCAAAGGCCTCTTGAGGGTTGTTATTGACAAGCGCCTTCACTCCATTATCGTACTCTTCGTATGCCTTTTTCTTCCTGGTCAGGGGACCAATCATGGCTATGTATTCGTTTTTGCCTGTGAAACCACCCTGAGGAAGCAGGCTTGCGGTCTTCCGGTTGGCTTCAAGCCTTTCAATTGAGGGAGGATGGCTTGCAAAAAGGCCGGTAATCCAGTTCGGGTCTCCTTGGTTGTTGAGTTTGATGAACGTATCCTGCAGGGTCACGGCAACATAAGGGTCATAGCCTGCCCGCGCCAGGTAGTGCATGCTGTAATAATCCGCCTCCAATTCCTGTGAACGTGTGTATTTCAGGTTGATGAGGTTGGCGCCGACAGCAGCTGCCCCGACCAGCAGATCGGAATATTGGTTGCCGGAGACTGCCATGCCGATGCCGAGCGTGCCGGCCTGCAGCAGCATCCCCCGTTCAACCGCCTTTGCGCCATGACGGGCTGCGGCATGGACAATCTCGTGGGCCAGGACTGCGGCAAGTTCTCCTTCGCTTTCAAGCTCTGTCAGAAGGCCTCTGTTAATGGAGATTTTTCCGCCCGGCATGGCCCAGGCATTGGGTACGGAGTTGTTTAAAACAACAAACTGATAGGGAAGTTCCGGCCTGTCGCTGACCCGGGCAAGATTGGTGCCTATTCGACTGACGTATTCGGAGATTTCCGGTGAAAGCACATATTGTCCGCCCTGGGACTGCTGGGCGGGCAAATAATTCTTTGTACCCATCTCAATTTCAGCCGATTGTGAGAGGATGGCAAATTCTTTTCTGCCGGTCACAGGGTTGACCGCGCAGCTGATTAAGAGTGAGACAAGAATAAAGAGGGATGTGAGTGAGAGCAGGTATCTGGTTGATAGATTACAGAGGGTGTTTTTTTTAAAATAATTCACAATGTATTCCTCATTTGTTGTCGCGCTGGAATCCAGAATCCAGAATTCAGGAGCCAGGAGAAAAACAAAATGCAGTTATTCTGACTTCTGACTCCTGGCTTCTGAATTCCGGATTCTATTCTGCATCCAGCTGTTTATCCATCATAATCCTCAAGATCGTACGTTCGGTTTCAATCATTCCCTGGGTGCTGATGGCGCCGATATTTTTTATGGTATGTTCCGGCAGGGCCTCTATAATACCGTTGGTATGGTGGACCTGCGTGCCCTGGAGGGCGAAAAGGGCGGCCTGTACGGCGGACCCGGCAGCGGTTGATAGTTTGAGGGAACAGCCTGCCTTGGCCCCGTCGCAGATAACACCGGCCAGGTCCTCGGTCAGGTTTTTGATCGCACCTGAGATATGATTGAGGTTGCCGCCGAGCATATGGGAGATGCCTGCTGCTGCGCCGGCTCCTGCGGCAATTGAGCAGCCGCACAGGGCGGATAGCCTGCCTGTATATGCCTTGACAAAGGCGGTTATGATGTGGCTGAGGCCAATGGCCTCAAGAACGCATCTTTTTTCGCAATCCAGATAATCCTTTACCGCCCAGATCGGCAGGGTGGCGGTCAGGCCATGATTGCCGCTGCCTGCCGAACTCATGGCCGGCATCTTGACCCCGGCCATGCGGGCGTCCGAGGCTGAGGCGGTCAGGATTTTGGCCGCCAGGACCATGTCTTTTCTGAGCAGCCGCTGCCTGACCAGCCGGTCAAGCATCTTGCCGATCCCCAAGCCGCTGCCGTGCTTCAAACCATATTCGGCAAGCGTGAGATTATACTGCACACCTTTTTCGAGAAAATTGATGTCGTCATCTGTCAGGTCATAGACGAGCTCATACAACTGGGCAAGAGAAAGGTCTTTCAGCCACGATTCAAGGTCCTGCAGTCTGCTTTTGCCTGTGGTGTCGGTCTGTTGTGTGAGAAGAGGATTGTCGGTTATTTTTTTGCCGTTCAACGAGAGAGAGATGATCGAATCATGGGAATTTTGAACCACGGATTCTGCCGTCTTGTTTTTTGCCCGCACCACTGTTCTGATGAAAAGACCTTGGTGGTCGGCCAGAAGGTTGACCTTGACCTGACCTGTTTTCAGGAGGTCTTTGGCTTTCGTCAGGGAGTCGTTGTCAACAGGTTCCAGGACCTCGAGTCCGAGTTCAGGGTCACCGCCCAAAGCGCCCAGGGCGCTTGCCAGATCAATACCACAGAGCCCGTCGGCGCCGGGGATGGAGACTGCCAGGCTGTTTTTGTAGATATTCGGATCAACCCAGACCTCGATCTTTGTTATCTTGCTGTTGCCAATCAACGAGGCAGCAGCGGCAGCGCCCAGGGCGATCGCTGCCGGCTCCGTACAGCCAAGGGACGGGGCGACCTCCAACCGTAGAATGTCAGTGACTGTGTAAGACATGTGTGAGGCTCCTGTAGTAGATAGAGGTGAGTCAGAGCGCCTGAAAACCTTCAGCTTTCAGTCTTCAGTCTATATAACCTGTCCTTATTATTATATCACTCAGAGTGATTGAGGTTCAAGCTCAGGAACCGACTGATCAAGCATATGAGAAAGTCCACCCCTGTCTTCCGGGCTGTAGCCGAAAACCTCCTGCCATATTTCATCACTCTCCATGCAGAAATAGATACACGTGCTGGGATCAGCGTGTTTTTTCAGCTCGGACAGGATAAACTGGTAGAGTTCAACACGCTGTGTACGGAAATATCTGTTTTTGCCATCCAGGGCAATGACAAACTCTTCATGAAAAAAACGAGAACGGGGGAATCGTTTTGTCGCAATCTGCCGTAATGCGGGAAGAAAGCGTAATGCGCCGATACTGATCCAAACGATTTTTTCTTTCGGAACAGCGGCAAAGAGCTGTGATATTGTCTTGCGATATCCTTCCTGCCAGTTGTCGCAGTAGATGACCGGATCAAAATGAAAGGCCAGTTTGTAGCCCCAGGAAGCGCATTTGGCTGCCGCGTGAAGGCGGTCGGCAATGGATGCGGTCCGAATCTCTTCTTTCGTTGCAATATCCGGATGGTTCAACGACCAGGCAGTGATTGTTCTGCCGCCATGATTGAGCCCTTCAAGATGGTCGACGGCAGCTGTTTTTGTCTTCAGTTCGAGAACAGCCTGCGGTTTGTCTTGGAAGAACTCAATCAGTCTGCGGCTCAACCCGGTAAGGCTGTCAAGTGCCAGGCTATCGGTGAATTCACCGGTCCCGATTCGCCAGAAACGAGTCGGTTCCTTGTCAAATGCCTCGATCAACTCCTTGAACAGATCGTCGATATTGACAAAAAAGGAGAGCCATGGGTTGTTCAGGTAGGCCTGAAGGATACAGTAGACGCAGTCCATCGGGCAGTTCATTCCGATGTTGAGGACCTGGTAGTTACAGCAGCGGTATTCACGGGTCCCGGGACAGGGTTTGAAAAATTTCCCCCGGTTCTTGCAGAGAAAGAGGTCCCGTTTGCCGTGGGACAGACTCTCAGGATAGGGAATGCCGTTTACATCAGGCAGGTTTCGGTCCGGCAGCTTTATTACAGGTATCCCTTCTGCCCGTTCAAGAATCTCACCTGTATATGGAAGATCGAAACAGGACTCTTCGACATAAATCCTGCGGATAAAATGAGAGGGATCTCTGGTTGATGGGATGTGTTTTTTCGTTTGTTCCGGCATGTGGGCAACAATACAGGAAAGGAGTATCTGAGCCAATAAAAAACTGGAATAACTGATAACCTGTTGGGAAAAGGGTAACATAATCTGAAATCCGTTGTCAGCTCTTTCGAATCAGAGTAGATATCACGCTATAGTGATTGCCAGCACGCCAAAATGATTGTTGAAGCCATTCCGGATTTTCAGCGAATCAGGCGGTCGGTTTCTTTTCAGCGATTCCGTGATATTGTGATGGGGTTACAAAAAGATGGAAATCCAGAAACGAATAGCTGAGGCGTGGATTATCAAAGAGGCGGTGGCATGAAAAAGGACAACAGCCTGCAAAACAGCTCTCAACTTCTGATTTATCAGTCTGAAGATGGCCTGACCCGGATAGAGGTGCAGCTTCAGGAAGAAACCGTCTGGCTTACCCAGAAATTAATGGCAGACCTGTTTCAGACCAGTAAGCAGAATATCGGCCAGCACCTGAAAAATATTTTTGAGGAAGATGAATTACGGGAAGATGCAGTTGTAAAGAAATTCTTTACAACTGCCGCAGACGGTAAAAAATACCAGACCCGTTTTTACAATCTTGACGCTATTATCTCGGTAGGCTATCGGGTAAAGTCTCATGTGGCCACCCGCTTCCGGCAATGGGCTACTCGGCATATCAGGGAATTCATTGTCAAGGGCTTTGTCCTGGACGATGAACGTCTGAAAAACCCGGACCTGCCCTTTGACTATTTTGACGAACTGCTTCGCCGCATTCAGGACATTCGCACCTCTGAAAAGCGGTTCTACCGGAAAATCACCGATATTTACGCCACCAGCATGGACTATGACCCGATCCTTGATATCAGCATCAACTTTTTCAAGACCGTTCAGAACAAGATGCACTGGGACATAACCGGCCAAACCGCCGCAGAGATCATCCACCAGCGGGCCGATCACCGCAAACCGGATATGGGGCTGACTAGTTGGCGCGGCGCAAAAGTAAGAAAGCAGGATGTTGTCATTGCCAAGAATTACCTGAATGAAGAGGA
>DAOVSZ010000043.1 GCA_030627725.1 Desulfobulbaceae bacterium | reverse complement strand
GTTCTCCTTCATTAAAAAGAGAGATCAGGATGAAATCCAGCGTCGTAGAGGCCCACAGGTGCCGTAGATGTTCGCAAGCAGGGAGATCAGCTATAGTTCACTATGCTGGTCTCCCTGATCGCGGACAGATGCGGTGCATGCGGGCCTCTACGACGCCGGATCAGTCAGCTTCCCACTCAGCCTTCACCCTCATGATGATCTTCTGAATAAGCGGCAGTTTGTCTGTCTCGCATATGCCTATCAGAGGCTCTCCCTGGTCGATACTGACCCCGGGTTGAAAATAGACCGAATGAATAATACCCGGCTGCCCGGTATAGTAGACTGGGATGTCCCTTTTCATCAAAGACATGGTAAGCAGCTCATCGCCGGGTTTGATGGTTACCGACCGCTGACCGAATTTCTCAATCCGGCTCTGAATGTCCAGAGCAAAGAAATATTTGGCCCGTTCCGGGGCATGAAAGGGATAGAGGACCGTGCGAAGGATCCGCTCGATCACCTCTCTCTTCTTGAGGGGATAGCGAAGAGTGATCAACTTTTCACCGGCGTCGATAAATTTCCCCTCAAGGTCGTCTCTCAGGAAAGAAACCGTGCCGTTTGTTGCAGAATAGATCGATTTTCTATTTCTCTCCCGGTCCAATTCATAGAGGACTGTCCCCGGGATATGACGCCATTCACCGCTCGGGCCCAGGACATCGTCATCTTGTTGCACCTTGAAATGCACCCGTCCGGTGTGAATTGTTTCGATATCCACATACCCGTAAGGATCAGAACGGTAGTTGTTCAGTATTTCGTCAAAATCGATTCCGTTATCCATTTGTCAACTCACACGGCGTGCATAAAGCATATAAGTATTTAAGGGTTAAGTTTTAAGTCTTAAGTGTTAAGTTTAAGGCAAAGATTGATATGAAATCAGATAGTTAAACCTTAACCCTTAAATCTTAACCCTTATCGATAATACAGGTTCCTGCCACCCATGGTATGCAGGGCCTTGTGCAGGTTGCGCCTGAACTCACGCCTGTCCCAGATGCTGTGGATATGACCGCGGGCAAGGGCGTTTTTGGCGCTGTGATAATCCGGCTTAATATCTTCGCCCGTTGTTTCCCGGATCACTCTGGGTCCGGCAAATCCGATCCGACTCGAACGGATCGCAAACTGGTAGAACGAACATCCCAGAAAACTCGCCACCGGGCCGGCATAGGAGTTATTGTCATACACGACGATATACAGACCGCCTGAATCAACATACTCTCGCACCGCCATGGTGCATTTCGGCATCTGGACCACGCCCATGGTGCCTTCCTGAATACGTATGCCGCCGGTGGTATGGACATAGGCGAGAAGCGGTCGTCTTTTGAGCCGCGCCTCTTCGCAGACAACAACAAATTTTTCTCCTTCCGCAGCCCCGACCGTACCGTTCCTGAAATCGGAATACAGCATGGCCACGACAATCTCCACCCCGAGGACCTTGGCGTCAAAGGTGATGATACTGCTCTTTCTGCCGGTCTTGGAGCGCGCCGCATTGAGCTTGTTGTCCAGCCCGTCGTACATGAGGGGGTTTTTCGAACAGATCTCGCTGTTAAACTCCCTGATCGAGTTCCGGTCAAAGAGATGCTTCAGGTACCACTCATACTCCAGCGGAAAATGATGCCCGCAGTTTTCACAAACCCCGCAGAACTCACCGTACAGGTCCGGCACCCAGAGGTCCCGGCAACCGTGCGTCTGCGAATTAGGACAGGTGACCGTCCGGTCTTCATTGGCCAGCGGGCTTGTATAGGTATCTCCAAATTCCATCTCCCCCCAGTTCAGCCTTGCGGGCAGCAGCTTGACGGGCTTTTCCTCTTTCCCGGGAGAGATAAAATTATAGGCCGCTGTAAAAGGGGCTGTAAGCCTTTTCAAAAAAACCGAACTCTCTCCGGACACGTCCTTTATCACCATCTCTACCTGCTTCTGATGGCTTCGCAAGACATCATACCTGAAACTGTAGAAGAACCCGGCGACTCCCTTCCTGGCGCCCCGTAAAAGGGTGGATATGGAAGATGTCGACTTGCCGCCAAAGGCAGTGAGCGCCATATGACGGTATTTTTTTGCACGCAGGGCAAGAAGCCTTCGGACCTGGTCATTGCTCTGGTCCCAGGAGATATCGATATGCGGCTCCTCCTGGTCGGTCTCTTCAGCCTTCTTCATCTTCAGTTCATAGGCACGGAAGCCGCGAAGACTCTTGGTCTTTAAAACCACCTCATCGGTGGCCCTGATGACCTCCTCTTTGAGCAGCCGGAAAAAGGCAAAATCGTCACGCTTGGCGCCAAGGGGCGGCTCCTGAATGACCCGGTCGATCGATCCCAGGCGCAGGTTATCTTCCGCGGTTATACACAGCCGATCCGCACACGTCTCGACAAGGTCCTTCGGAAGTGTCTCGCCTTCTCTGATTTTTCCTTCAATGGCAGCAGCTCCCTCAGGAGAGATGACCGAATAATAGCCGTGAGAAAACATCATCCTGAAGTCGGACATGCCGATCGCTTCCGCGCCGCCGGAGCCTCCCTCGGAGATGACGGAAATCATCGGCACCTTAAGTTTTGCCATGGTATAGAGGTTCCGGGCAATCTGCTGGGCGGCGCCGGGATAATCTTCAACCGGAAATGAGCCGGGGGTGAATATGAAAAAATGGATCGGAATCCCTTCGGTCTCGGCAACCCGCATGAACCGGAGCGCCTTCTCATTGCCCCAGGGCTTGCTGGAGCCGCCGTTTCTATACTCCTCGCCGTGGCCTTTTTCATGGCCGATGACCATGACCTGCTGGGTATAGGTTTTTTTCTTCACACGCCGCAAGATAGTCGCCTTGGCAGCCACCATGGAAGGGTCGATATTCATCTCGTCGATGCCGCCGAGCTCCAGATATTCCTCATAGATGTTTTCCAGGATATCCTTCAGGGAGAAACGGAGCGGACTGCGGACAATGCGGACCCGCTCCATAGGCGTCAGACCCTCTTCGCAACGATTTTCGAGAAAAGAAAGGGCCTCCTCCAGGGAGGTGATCTCCCGGTCAAGTTCAACCTCGGAATAATCGTAATACTTATCTACGATATGAGAGAACTTCCCCTGAAGACCGGAGATATTCCCCCACTCACTTCCTTCCTTGATCTGCGTGAGGTACTCAATCCGCTCTTCTATTTTCAGCAGTCGCTTTCTGAAATCTTCCATATTTAAAACGTCAGCAGACGGTCAATGTTGTCCGTCAGATAGGGAATATTTGTAATAATGGGCTCGCCGGAGGCATTTTCTCCTTCGATGACAACCTCCTTCAGGAAATCACGGCCTCGTGCCTTTGCCTCATCCATGGAATCCCCCCAGACAAGGGCAAGAGCGAGATTCGGGTCATATTCACTGGGAATCTCGTAGGACCTCTCGGAAGGGACATGGGAATATACGGCAGACCACTCATGCTCCGGAAAAGAGAATTTTGAAATAGTGCCGATCCAGGGGGCGAAACCTCTGTGGGTGTCTTCAGCCACAACCCTGAACTCAATGCTGGCGCCTTTGAACTTGATCTTTTTTTGTTTGTAGCCGAGCCGGTCACCTAATGCGAGCCGGATCTGTTCCCTGATCAGGTTCGGCTGCCCGTCTTTGAGATAACTGATCCTGGCCGACACATCATTTTCGACCTGGATCCGGGTATTCACCTCAAGAAGATAGGGACTGCCGTCCCGGCTCACAATCCACTCCCAGGTGCCGACATTGTCATACTTGACGTGAGCGGCGAGCTTCAGAGAATACTCAACGATTTTCTTCTGCACGTCCTCTGCGTCAAAATCATATTCGAAACAGCTGTTGTCAAAGCCGGGGGCGGCCTCAAGCCGTTTCTGACGGCCGGTACTCTGAATGGTGCAGTTTCGGGTCCCGAAATGGACCCTTTCTCCATGCCTGCTGCAGACCAACTGGACCTCCAGGTGATTATAGTCCCGCAAACACTGTTCAATAAGAACACCCCCATCGCCGAACTGTCGCTTGGCATAGTTCTGCACCTGGCGGTACACCCTGCGGAACTGCTCAACCCGGCTGACCTCCTCGATCCCCATGCCGCCGCCGCCGGCCGCCGCCTTGACCAGAATCGACGGGTCCATAATTTTTTTTTCGATCTGGTCGGCCATGAGTTCTTCAGCTATGGCCTCGGCCTCCATCTCGTTATAGATCGGGCTGTCCGTGCCGGGAATGGTCGGGATGCCAAGCCTGTTTGCGACCCGCTTGGTGTTGATCTTGTCGCCAAGGTCTTTGATGACCTCCCATTTCGGACCGATAAAGACCAGCGACCGGTCCCGCTCAGTCGCCCGTCTGGCAAAACGGAAATCCTCTGAAAAAAAGCCGTATCCGGGGTGTATTGCGGTGCATTCCGTATGGTCGGCAACCGCCAGGATATCATTCGGGTCTGTATAGCTGGAAACACGCCAGGCCTTATCGCGGCAGCTTTTACTGTCGAGATTGAGACGGACATGCTTTGAATCCTCGTCAGCGCTTGTATACACGACGACATAATCATGCCCGAGGTCCTTACATGCCTCCATAATCCGTAAAGCAATCTCGCCCCGGTTTGCTATCAACACCCTTTCCTTCAAACTGGTCCTCTCTATTTTGATGTTGTCTGTAGACACTGAAAAATTTATAATGGTAGGGTAGATAATATATTGTATCTATAAACAGAATATAATAACATATTACTAAGAACGTGTCCATCTTCCTGCTTTTTTGCAGAAGCAGGAGTTTATACCGATTTTACTTAAATACGTCAATTTTTTTCTGACGGTTTTTTAACCTTATTTTTTTGTAACAAACATTTATAACTCATGGACAAAGATCCCCCCCCTGATTCGAACGGATCGCACCCCCTCAGACGACTCCTCAACTTTCTAGGTCTTGCCAGGACACCGGACACGACCGAAGAATTCGAACACGAAATCCAGGAACTTCTTGAAGAAGGAGAAGAACAGGGCCTGATCTCCTCTCAAGAAGGCCTGATGATCAGCAGTATCTTCGAACTGAAAGAGACCCTGGCCAGGGAGATAATGACCCCGCGAAACGAGATGGTCTGCGCTCCTTCCGAGGCCGCAATCGGCGAGATAATCACCCTGATCACCGAAAACGGCTATTCCAGAATCCCGGTCTACTCCGAGAGCCCGGACCATATTATCGGCATTGTCCACGCCAAGGACATTCTGAATTATGCCGTTGCAGCCGACCCTCCAGAGGCGGGCAAGGTCTGCAACCCGGCCTTCTTCAGTCTGGAGACGGAAAAAATCGTCAATCTGCTCAAGATCTTTCAGGCCAAGAAGATCCATATGGCTATTGTCACTGACGAGTTCGGCGTCACCCGGGGCCTGGTGACCCTGGAAGACATCCTGGAAGAAATCGTCGGCGAGATAACAGATGAACACGACAAGCAGGAAACGCACTGGAAAGTCATTGACGACAACAGCATAGTCACCGACGCCAAAGTAGACATTGAAGAGGTTGAGGACTTCTTCAAACTTTCCTTTCCCGAGGGCCCCTACGAATCGATCGGCGGCCTGATAATCCATCAGCTGGGAAGGCTTCCTAAAACCGGCGACAGGCTCGAATTCAACTCCCTTCTCTTTCATGTTGTTCTGGCAACAAAAAGAAAAATCATCACCGTAAAAATCCAACGATTAACTGATGACGATGAAAATTCATGACTCAGTGTAATCATCCAAAGTCTGCTTACCTGTCTTCAACATTCTCGCAGCTGCTCCTGGCCGTCCTTTCAGGCATCCTCCTTTTTCTTGCCTCTCCGGGCACATTCTCCTTTGCCCCGTGCGCCTGGGTGGCGCTGGTACCGCTGTTTCTGGCCATTCAACAGGCATCCTCCCCCCGCAAGGCGGCTTTCATCGGACTCGTCTGCGGGGCGGTCTATTATATTTCTCTGTTGTACTGGATAGTTATCGTCCTTGGGACCTATGGCTATCTTCACTGGTCGATCTCCACCCTGGCCCTTCTCTTACTTTCCCTCTATATGAGCTGCTACCTTGCCCTGTTTGCATACGGGCTCAAATGGACGCTGCCTGTTTTTCCTCCGGTCTTTTCAGCGCCTCTCCTCTGGGTTGCCCTGGACCTTGTCCGCGGCAGGCTATTCACCGGATTTCCCTGGATGGACCTTGCCTATACCCAGTACCGGTTCTCCCATGTCA
Organism: Desulfobulbaceae bacterium; assembly: GCA_030627725.1. Taxonomy (GTDB): domain Bacteria; phylum Desulfobacterota; class Desulfobulbia; order Desulfobulbales; family DAOVSZ01; genus DAOVSZ01. The sequence continues at coordinate 6,220 of DAOVSZ010000043.1, read as the reverse complement.
TCCAGATCGCCGACATTTTCGGGCATTACGGTGTTACATTTCTTATTGTGATGGTGAACGGACTCGTATCGTATCTTCTTTTTCAATTTCTCAAAAAAAAGGCCCTCAACTCGAAACCCGCAACTCAAAACTCGCACATGGTCTTCTTTGCGTATCTCCTCTCGGCCGCCCTTCTTATTATAGGATCGTTCACATACGGCATGTTCCGGATCGAACACGTCAGCAGGCTGACCACAGAGGCGGCAACAGCCTCTCTTGCCGTGGTGCAGGGCAACATCGACCAGGACCGAAAATGGAAACCGGGAATGCAGATGAAAACGATTGACTCCTATATTCATCTTTCAGAACGTGCTCTCAAAAAAGGAGAGATCGACCTTATCATCTGGCCTGAAACCGCCCTGCCCTTTTTTCCGCTTGAAAGCCCCTTCGCATCAGAACTCACCCAACGGCTGATATTGCCGAACAGGATCGAACTCTTGACCGGCGCCCCCCACCGGCATCAGGTTGGAGAAAACTCATCTCCCCGTTACTACAACCGGGCTCTCCTTTTTTCCGCCGCCGGCGCTATCACCGGCGCCTATGACAAGCTCCATCTTGTCCCGTTCGGGGAATACATCCCTTTTCGCCGGTTCCTGCCCTTTGCAGCCCCGGTTGTCGAGACCATGGCGGACTTTTCGCCCGGCGCATCTGCCGCACCTATCTCTTGCCAGACAGCGCAGATTGGGGTATTAATCTGCTTTGAGAGCATCTTTCCGGAACTGGCGCGCCACCAGGTCGAACAGGGGGCCGATCTCCTGGTCAATATCACCAATGATGCATGGTTCGGCCGCTCAAGCGCCCCCTGGCAGCACCTGTCAATGGCGGTATTCCGGGCTGTCGAGACAAGAAGAAGCCTGGCAAGGGCGGCAAATACCGGGATCAGCGCCTTTATCGATCCCCTCGGACGCTTGACCAGGACTTCGCCTCTCTTCGTTCCCTGCTTTCTGACCGAAGATTTGCCGATCTTGACCGGCACAACCTTCTATGTGACTGCGGGGCATCACTTCGCGTCCCTCTGTCTGCTGCTGCTCATACCAGGGGCCATGATTGTAAACGTCCAGAAGCACCGCATCTGCACGTTTACAAAGACTGAACAGTTACGAAAAAAAGATTCGCCACATTGAAATAACTTTTATCACTGCACCCATACAACAAAATCAAGAGGTTCCCCCCATGTCTTTAGAACTCAAGGAAAAACTCCAGGATATCAGAAAGCGCCTCCTCACCCTGCGGGACCATCTTTGAATTCGATCACAAAAAAGAACAACTCCGGAAGCTTGAGCATCAGGTCATGGCGCCCGATTTCTGGGATGACCCTGATACCGCCCGGAAGATCCAGAAAGAGATCAGCAGGCTCAAGTACCCGATTGAGGGCTGGAACGCCTGCAACGAATCCTGGGAGGAGGCGGATGTCCTTCTTGAGCTTGCCATAAGCGAGGAGGATGAGGAGACGGAAAAAGAAGCGGCTGAGCTGCTTTCCGAGTTGGAGGCGCGTGTCGCGTCATTTGAGGTCGAATGTCTCTTCTCCGGAGACCATGACGAGAACAACGCCCTTCTGACTATCCATGCCGGCGCCGGCGGCACCGAGGCGCAGGACTGGACCGACATGCTCCTGCGTATGTATCTCCGCTGGGCGGAAGAAAAAGAATTCAGCGCCGACTTCCTTGATTATCAGCCGGGCGACGAGGCCGGCGTCAAAAGCGTAACGGTCATGATCAAGGGACGCCATGCCTACGGCTATCTCCGCTCGGAAATCGGCATTCACCGCCTGGTCCGCATCTCGCCCTTTGATGCCAGCGCCAGGCGGCACACCTCATTTGCATCGGTCTTTATCTTTCCGGAGTTAGACGACACGATCAAGGTTGATATCAACGAAAAAGACCTGCGTATCGATACCTACCGGGCAAGCGGGGCCGGCGGCCAGCATGTAAACAAGACCAGTTCTGCGATCCGTATCACCCATTTGCCGAGCGGCATCGTGGTCCAGTGCCAGAATGAACGGTCCCAGCACCGCAACAAGGACATGGCCATGAAGATGCTCAAGGCCCGCCTCTATGAAAGGGAAGAGGAAATTCAGAAGGAACAGCAGCAGGAACTGCACGGCGACAAAAAAGAGATCGCCTGGGGCAGTCAGATCCGTTCCTATGTTCTGCAGCCTTACCGGCTGGTAAAGGACCACCGGACCAAAAGAGAAATGGGCAACGTCGACAGTGTGCTGGACGGGAACCTGGACCCTTTTATCAAGGCCTTTCTGCTCTGGCAGGGATGATAATCAATTTCGAAATGCGGATTTCGAATTCATTCTTTCATGTTCTCTATCCGTAACTATTCAGGTGGTGCTGAATACTTGGCCTAAACAACCACCCTGTAACTGTTCAGAAGTGCCCCAGATGTACACAAGCAGGCTGGAGAACTATAGTAGTCCTATGTGAACCAGCCTGATCGTGTGCAGATGGGGTGCTGCTGAATAGTTACCTCTATCCTTGACCAATGGATCTTTGGCGACACATAGCAAATCTGTCTGAAAACTGTGCAAAATGCGGCGCCTGTATGCCCGTATGCCCCATTTACCGGGCCACAGGGAAAGAGGCGCACTCGGCACGGGGGAAACTGCATCTCCTTGCCAGAATCGATGCCTCCAAAGGCTCGGCCGCATACGCCGACATCCTCTCAAAATGTCTTCTTTGCGGGGCATGCAGGGATATCTGTCCGAGACAGATCGATATTCCCTCCCTTATCGTCCAGGCAAGGGGCCTGATTCCGAAGACCTCCAACAGAGATTATTTTAAAAAATATCTAGCCAGAAAATCCCTTTCCCACCCTGCCCTGCTCTCCACCCTTGCACACGTTGCGGAGACATTCAACGAGCAGGTCCTTCACCGTCTTCCGCCGGAAAGCGGACTCAGGCTGAAACTCTCCTTTCTTGACCGGGAGAAAAAACTCCCCTCTTTATCTCCATCCCATCAGTCACCTGAGGGTGAAAATTCTTTCCAGCGTCATGCCGCTGCACTGGAAAAAGGCAATCAACCTTCCTACTTTTCCGGCTGCCTTGCATCCCATCTCTACCACGAAATTGCTGCATCCACAGCCGTTCTCTGCAAAAAACTCACGGGCTTTCTTCCAGCAACACCGAAATCGCAGACCTGCTGCGGCCTTGCCTCTTATGCTGCGGGAAGCGTAAACGATGCACGAACCTTAGCGAAAAAAAATATCACGGCATTTGAAGATGGTTCCGGTCCGATACTGACCTCATGCGCTTCCTGTTTTTCACACTTGAGGTCGTATCCGAGCCTTTTCACTGATGATTCTCTCTGGCGGGAACGTGCTCTTGCCTTTGGTGAACGTGTCTGTGAATACTCGACCTATTTTCTGGAGCAGATTTCAAGGCGGGAAAACAGAATTATCCTTCCTCCCGACTTTGGGGATAAAGACACTGTTCTCTACCATGACCCGTGCCACCTTCGGTTTCATGAAAGAATTACCAGGGCGCCGAGGCAACTCCTTGATACACTCTTACACTGCAGTCTGACTGAACTTCCAAATGGGCCACAATGCTGCGGACAAGGAGGACTCTTTCATCTGGCACATACCGACCTCTCCCATGTTGTTCAGCACCGTCTGCTTGATGACCTTGAGACTGTATCTCCGTCCACCGTGCTTTCCACCTGTTCCGGTTGCCTGCTCCAGCTACAACAAGGTCTTGCAGCACGAAAAAGCCGTATCAGGGTTGATCATCTGGGAGTTTTCCTTGCAAAATTTATAAAATGAGCGTAACTAAAAAGGCTGAAGTAAATTATAAAAAATTTCAAACAAGACAACCTCGTAAAAAGTCTAAATCGCTGAATTCGCCTTCAATGATTTCAATAAGATAAAGACGGTTAACGCGTCCGTCTCATGCTTTTTACGAGACCGACAAACAAACGACTTTGAAAACAAAATTTAATGCCCGGACCAGTTCCGAGTTCTCCTTTGCAGACAATGAGTCTGCCATGCTGCTGTATGGCGACCTGAACAGAAATCTTACTGCCATTGAAAAGTCCACAGGCGTCTCGATCGGCGTCCGCGGTACGACCATATCGGTCAGCGGTCTTGCGCATGAAGTCGATCTTGCCCTGGCCGTGCTCAGGCAGCTCTATGAACTTATTCAGGCCGGGTATCCGTTGTATCCGCCTGATATTGCCTACGCGGTCAGGGTCCTGGAACGCTCACCCAAGGCAAACCTTACCGACATCTTCCTCGACCAGGTCTATATCACAGCAAAAAAAAGGATCATATCCCCGAAAAGTATCAACCAGAAACTTTATATCGAATGCATCCGGCAGAACGATATCGTTTTCGCTATCGGACCGGCCGGCACCGGCAAGACATATCTCGCCGTTGCCATGGCTGTCTCCGCATTTGCCAACTCCCTTGTCAAATCGATCATCCTTACAAGACCGGCTGTTGAGGCTGGAGAAAAACTCGGCTTTCTCCCCGGAGATATAGCCCAGAAGGTAAACCCCTACCTCCGCCCCCTGTACGATGCCTTAAACGATATGCTGGGCCGGGAAAAGGCGGCGGAACTTATTGAACGGGAAATAATCGAAATTGCGCCACTTGCATTTATGCGGGGCCGCACCTTGAGCAGCGCCTTTGTTATCCTCGATGAGGCGCAGAACACGACCCCGGAACAGATGAAGATGTTCTTGACCCGCCTGGGGTTCAACTCACAGGCGGTTATCACCGGGGATATAACCCAGATCGACCTGCCGCACCCCCAGCATTCAGGCCTTGTCCATGCCTCGCGTATCCTGAAAAACATCAACGGCATCGGGTTCAGTTATTTCTCTGATGTGGATGTGGTGCGCCATCAGCTTGTGCAGGAAATCATCCGGGCATATGAGAAGAAGGGGAAAGGCAGGAAACAGGGGACAGGGGACAGAAAAAATAAAATGCCCGTATACATTACAAACGAAGCGCTTGACTCTATACCGGTATCCGTCCCGTCGATCCTTGCAGCTGCAGAACAACTGCTTCTCCTCTGCAACAGGCCGCAAGGTGAGCTCAGCATTCTTCTTGTCTCGGACGTGGGGATTCGGAAACTGAATGCCGCCTACCGCAAGAAGGACAAAGCGACAAATGTCCTGTCCTTTTCCATGCAGGAAGGACCGGACATTGTTCACGACGATCTCCTTGGCGATATTGTCATTTCGGTTGATACAGCGGCCCGGGAGGCCGGACAATTGAAAATCTCCGTCCATGAGCGGATCAGATCCCTTCTCATCCACGGCCTGCTCCACCTGCTGGGCCGTGACCATGAACGCTCGGATGAAGAGGCAAAACTCATGGAAGCGGAGGAACAAAGACTCTTACAACAATTACGTTATGAACAAAGGAGAGAACATATGATACAGCTTGCCATTAATGTCGACCATGTAGCAACCCTGAGACAGGCCCGCGGCATTGATGAACCTGACCCGGTCCTGGCAGCCGGAATCTGTGAACTGGCAGGAGCCAGCGGCATCGTTGTCCATCTGCGCGAAGACCGCCGCCATATCCAGGACCGCGATGTCATATTGCTCCGGCAGACGGTAAAGACCAAGCTGAATCTCGAGATGGGCGCAACCGAGGAGATCATCAAAATCGCCCTTGAGATCAAACCGGATATGGTGACCCTGGTCCCTGAAAAACGCAAAGAACTGACGACCGAAGGCGGCCTGAACGTTGCCGGCCAGAAGAAAAAGCTGAAAGGTGTCATCGCAAAATTCACCAAGGCAGGTATCCCGGTCAGTCTCTTCATCGATCCGGACACCAGACAGATCAAGGCATCAAAGGACGTCAACGCAACCTTTGTCGAGATCCATACCGGCAGATACTGTGATGCAAAAAACAAAAAAGAACAAGACCAGGAATTCGACCTGATAGCGGCGGCGGCGGAAGAGGCGTATGAGGCCGGCCTGCGCGTCAATGCCGGTCACGGACTCAACTATCAAAACACCCAACGGGTAGCGGCCCTGGATACAATCGAGGAGCTGAGCATCGGTCACGCGGTCATGGCCAGGGCAATTTTTGTAGGACTCGACCAGGCGGTACGGGAGATGCTCGCGCTGCTGCCCGGGAGATAATCAGGCGAAATCGTAACCGCTGAGCAGTTACAGCCTGGGGTTTTTTGCAACTTTGAGTTCATACCTGAGTAGTTACG
>DAOVSZ010000319.1 GCA_030627725.1 Desulfobulbaceae bacterium | reverse complement strand
TGGATGACGAGGAGATACTGGTCCACCTGATTCAGCAGATGCTGGAACAGCTTGGTTATAATGTTACCGGCATCACCAGCAGCCTGAAGGCCCTGGAGATCTTCCAGTCGCAGCCGGACGACTTTGACCTCGTTCTTACCGATATGGCGATGCCGCTCATGAATGGTCTACAGCTCTCCAAAAAACTCCTTGAGTTACGACGGGATATTCCGATTGTCATCTGTACCGGCTATACCGAACTGATAAATGAACAGAGCGCACAGAAGATCGGCATAAAAAAGCTTCTCCTCAAACCCTTGGCAATACAGGAGATCGCGGTTATCGTTAGAGAAGTGCTGGATAAAAAATGATTTCAGGTTCAGGGTTCAGGGTTATTCCGTTTCAGGAGACAATGAACACCTTTCAATAAGGATGATCCATAAAGATGACGGAAACTGCCGACAAAAAAAACGTTGATTTTCTGGTTATTGACAATCAGGAATCCAGACTCGCTGAAACAGAAGGCATAATCCAGCAGACGGGCTGTAAATGTATTGTCACCGCGAAAAGCGCCAAGGCTGCCAGGGAAATTCTGAAAAAAAACAAGGTCAATTTCGTAATCACGGAACTTGCCATGCCATGCATGGACGGGATCGAGCTCTTGAAGCTGATCAGAAGAAACCCTGATTTTTTTGAAATCCCCGTCCTTCTGACCCTGGACCAGACAGAAGAGAAGAAGGTAGGCTATGCCCGGGAAGAACAGATTGACGGGACCCTTGTAAGGCCCTTTTCAGAAGAAGATTTGCTGGGGTTGATCAGAAAGATAATCGTTAACAGGAAAAACCGGTCCCCCTTTGAAAAAGATCTTATTTGCGCCCGTCTCCTGCTCCTTCAGAGAAAATACGATGAGGCGATTGCCAATTCAAAGAAAATATTACAGGAAGATTCCAGTCCTGAAGCGTTTTACATCTTAAGTGAATGTTATTATCGCCTGCGTGATTTTTCCAATGCCAGAAATTACCTGCAAAAAGTGATGCAGACAAATCCGACCAGTAAATCGATGCATCTTTTCAGCAAGATATGCCGGGCTGAAAACCAGTGCGGTGATGCGGTCATCCATCTCGCCGATGCCAGCAGAGAAAACCCGTCGAATATCGACATGCAGATCGACCTGGCTAAACTGCACCTGAGCCTTGGGATGGAAGCGGTCGGTGACAAAATCTTTGACGATATCCTGCAAAAAGACCCCTCGGATCTCTGCAAGATAAAAATCGGCAAGGCGTATCTGAAACATGACCGGTTGGACAGGGCAGGCCTTTTTCTGGACAAGACCGTCGATCCTATCCCGGAAACCGTATCTATTTTTAACAGCTATGCCAAACGGCTCGAAGAGGAAGGAAAGCTCGAAGAAAGCCTGAAACAGTACGAGAAATGCCTCCGCATTGTCCCGGACAATGTCACCTGTCTCACCGATATCGGCAAGATAAACATGAAACTCGGGAACAGGAAAAAAGCCCGTAAGATATTTACGTACATCTCGGAAAAATGTCCGGACAATCAAAAGGCAAAAGAGGTTCTGGCCTATCTTGATAAGACAAAATCTCCTCAGCCGCCTGAGGAGGACAAATCGGACCAGGCTGAGGAATGAAAAGTAGCTCCCCCACTTTTAACTTTTCATTTTTAACTTTTAACTGATCATGGCTGCTGAAGGTGTTAAGAAACACGGATCACCCTGGTCCGGTAGACACCCTGATGGCTTTCGATCTCCTTGATCACTTCTTCAGGGATCGCATTCTCAAGATCAATGATGTTGTAGCCGATCGCGCCGTTGCTCTCATTCAGGTAACTGGCAATATTGATCCCGTGCCTGCCGATAATCTGGGAGGCAAATCCTATCATGCCCGGAATATCTTCATTGATCATGATCAGACGCGTATGGACCTTGTCCGACGGAATGGACTCGATAGTCGGAAAATTGACACTTCGGGTAATGGTACCGTGTTCAAGATATGCAGTGAGTTCATTCACCGCCATACAGGAGCATTGCTCCTCCGACTCCTCTGTGCTTGCCCCCAGATGGGGTGATACCAGCGCCTTTGGGTGATGAAGGATTGCAGCTGTGGGAAAATCGGTGATGTAACTGCCAAGATGGCCGCTGTTAAGTGCGGCAAGGACAGCCGCATCATCGACAAGGGGACCGCGGGCGTAGTTGACGAGGATCGCCCCTTTCGGCAGTTTTTCTATCAGACCGGCATTCACCATCCCCCGGAGTTTTTCAGTAAAAGGCATATGCAGGGTCAGGATATCGGCCTTCCGGACAACCTCATCCTGAGAACGGACAAACCTGACCTTGGGTGAGAGCATATGAATATTTCCAATCGCCGGAAAAGGGTCAAAACCAACCACCTGCATCTTCCGGAGAAGACCGCTGTTGGCAACACGCAAGCCGATCTTGCCGAGCCCGAGAACGCCAAGGGTCTTGCCGGCAAGCTCAAATCCCCTGAAGGATGATTTCTTCCCCTCTATTTGTGCTGATATTTCACTGTCCGAGAGTCCTGAGAGCCCTTTGCAGAAATCAATTCCTTTATGGATATTGCGGACCTCCATGCCGAGCATGACAAAGACAAGTTCCGCCACCGCATTGGCGTTGGCGCCAGGGGTGTTGAAGACGCATATACCTTTTCCGGTCGCCTTTTCAACCGTGATATTGTTGACGCCCGCCCCTGCCCGTGCAACCGCAAGCAGTTCCGGATACGCGTCCGTATCAACCGGCGCGCTCCTGACAAGAATACCGTGCGGCGATTTTTCATCAGCATCGACACGGTACCTTTCCCCCAGAAGATTAAGCCCTTCAGGGGAGATTTTATTCATGGTTTTGATCCGAAAATATTCCATCTTATTCCCTCGCAATGATCCGTCATAAATGGTGCCGTCTCTACGTTATCAATATGTAACTTTCAGCAGTGCCCCAGATGTGTACCCATCCGGGCATAAACTCCAGCAGGCTGGAGATGACACCGCTTCGCTGTTATAGTTGTCCTATGTGAACCAGCCTGATCG
>DAOVSZ010000308.1 GCA_030627725.1 Desulfobulbaceae bacterium | reverse complement strand
TGAAAGGACAGAATAACTTTTAATTTTTCATTCAGATTCTGAAAGAAGCATTATGTTACATCGAAAATGTGAATTTTATTTTTTCTGTTTGCTGTTTCTCGTCCTGTTGTTGCCTCCCTGCTCTGGGGCGATAGCGAGAGAGGACCCGCTTGTCCTGGTGATCCGACCGGACCGGATGGCGGGTCGAGGTGCAGACCAGGTGACAGTCATGAGTCGCGATCCGTTCAACTGGCCGACCGACCAGGCGGATATCTCGGCAATTGACCGGCCGCAGGAGATTGATACTGTTTTTGCAGGTCTCAAACTGAATGCGATTTTGATGGATGAGGAGCTTCCGCTGGCGATCATCAACGGACAGCTTGCAGGCGTAGGAGACTCAATAAATGATGTGGTTGTGCTGGAGATATATAAAGAAGAGGTAAAACTTGAAAAGCAGGGACGCTATCATTCTTTGCGTTTTGAGACCGTTGAACTCGATCTTGGGCCTGTCCAGGAAGATGAGTAACGAGGTAAAATCACAGAACAATACGAATTTATTAAATTTTCAATTTGACCGATAGGAAAAGCTAAGGAAGTTTTTTTTTGTCGGTCTCGTAAAAAGCACGAGACGGACGTGTTAACCGTCTCTATCTTGTTAAAATTATTGAAGGCGAATTCAGCGATTTTGACTTTTTACGAGGTTGTCTTTTTTCGATAGCATCGATCTGGAACTGATTTTATACAATGATAAGTCGAAATGCACACAAGAAAAGATGCGGCGGCAGACGAAGACAGGTATGGCCGCCGCTCGTGCTGTTGCTTGTTTTCTTGCACATTGCATTATATACTGGCGTTACATTCGCTTTCTCACCCCTGGTTGAGAAGCTGAAAGACTACCCCACTGCCATCAAGGGCGCGGACATTCAGGTGCCGCTCCTGCTGCGGGCCATAGGACGTCAGACAGGAACCAATATCTTTGTTGCGGACACCATTAAAGGCGTCATCACCATTAACATGGAAAACCTGACTCTCTACGATGTCTTTCATGTGGTGATGGATGCCAAAAAATTGAGTTATCTTGAGAAGAACAACATTCTCTTTATCGAAAAGAAAAAGGATTTTGAAAGCGAAAAAAAAGACGTTGTGACGGTCCAGCTCTGCACCGAGTACGGCAATGCCGCAAGCCATCTGACCGATCTGAATACCTTGTTAGGCCCGGATGGCAGGATTACTGTCTCCAACCGCGGCGGCTGTCTCATTGTTACGGACCGGGAGACCAATGTAGACCGGATCGATCAGATCCTGATGGAACTGGACCAGCCAATACCGCAAGTCCACATTGAAGCCAAGATCGTTTTTATAAGCCAGGAGGCAAAACATCAGCTGGGCGTGGAATGGGGCTATGAAAACTACCGGGATGGGACAGAGCTTGCATCAAAGAGCCATACATTCACATCTTCTTCCGATCTGTCGATTGCCGGCTCGACCGATCTTTTGATCGGTGTTATCCGCGACAACCTGAATCTCTCGATTGACTTGCAGGCTTTGGAGGAGAAGAGCCTGCTCAAGATCCTGTCCGCGCCGCGGATCATGGTGCTGGACGGCGAGGAGGCTGAGATAAAACAGGGAAAACAAGTCCCCTATGTTGTCCAGTCAGGAGATATGATAAGCACCTCTTTTCAGGAGGCGAACCTGAGTCTCAAGGTCTCGCCCCAGATTCTGCGCCAGAACTATATTATTCTTGATGTGGCGGTCAACAACGATTCCGTGGACCTGGCCAGTATCGGAACAACCGGTGAGCCGATGATCAACACCCAGGAGATAACGACCACTCTCTTTCTCGAAAACAGCGTCACCGTGGTGATCGGCGGGATTCTTCTGGAAACGAATGAAAATGACAGGAGCAGTGTCCCCGGTCTTTCCGGCATACCTCTTCTGGGCAACCTGTTCAAGAATACGAAAAAACGTGATGACCGCTCCGAACTGCTGGTGTTTTTGACCCCAAAAATCGTCAATATGCAGACAGCGGCAGCTCATGAAGACCGGAACGGACAGTCCTCCAGAAGGAAGGTGCTTGCCAGAGGAAAGGAAGCAAAAAAAGACAGGGCTGCGCCGCTTCAGGTTCCTGATCTCGGGAACATGATAAAGGCTGTTATCGGTGCACCATGATTTGGTGCGGTACAGGATAGTGATATGAAAAACATGAACCATCTCTCCTTTTTCGGTTTTACGGACAATCCTTTCCGGCTGACCCCGGACCGGGATTTCTTTTTTCCGTCAGCGAACCATACGGCTGTGGGGGATGTGATCAAGTTCGGACTGGAGATGGGAGACGGGTTTATTATCGTTACCGGCGAGGTCGGCACCGGCAAGACCATACTGCTCAGATGGGTCCTTTCCGATCTTTCCAAGGAGTTTGAGACCGCAATCCTCCTTTCGCCGCTTCTGATGCCCAAAGGCCTTCTCCTCGCCATTCTCCGCGATGCCGGTTACGAGGAGAAGATTGACAACAAGGCGAGCCTGGACCATCTTTTAAGGACGCTTAACGATTACCTGTTTGAAATTTCCAAGAAGAACAGGCAGTTTGTAGTGGTAATTGACGAGGCGCAGAACCTGCCTGCCGCGAGCATCGAGCAGCTGCGGCTCTTGTCGAATTTTGAGTCGGATAAAAAGAAGCTTCTGCAGATTGTTCTGGTCGGCCAGCCGGAACTCAAAGCAAAGATTGAAAAGCCGAACCTCAGGCAGCTGCTCCAGCGGGTCACCATTATGGAGACCTTAAACCCCCTGCCGGAAAAGGAAACCATCCAATATGCCCATTTCCGGTTCAGCAAGGCCGGACGAGGCGATATGAGGCTCAGCAGACGGACCTGCCGGGAGTTATGGAAGATGACAAAGGGCGTGCCGCGCCAGATCAACAAGCTGATGAGCCGGGCACTATTGATCTCCTTTTCGGAGCAGAAACAGGCCATTGATTACAAAACGTTGAGAAAAGCCGGTTCATCCTTGAACATGTCAACCGGCTCAAAATCGCCTTGGCGTTTCTGGCGGAAACTTGTTCTCGGCGCTGTTCTTTTTGCCGTCAGCTTTGCGATGTTGTTTGCCTCTACAGCCGGACACGACTCGCTCGCAAGCAGGATCCACAAAACCGGCTTTCAGATCGCAAGCCTTACCTCTTTAAAGAGCAAATAGGTCCCTCACCCCGACCCTCACCCCGACCCTCTCCCAGGGGAGAAAGGCCAGGGTGAGGGGAAAATTACACACAACGCGCCTATGGCACAGGAAGTTAAGCGAAAAAGATTC
>DAOVSZ010000192.1 GCA_030627725.1 Desulfobulbaceae bacterium | reverse complement strand
TGGGGGCGGACGACTATGTATTAAAACCGTGTGGATCTGATGAACTGATCATTCGCATTGGTCGCTGCCTTGAAAAACAAGAAGCTTTGCAGAAAGTAAAATTTTACGAAAACATTCTGCCGGTCTGCATGTACTGCAAGAGTATCAGGGACGATACAGGCACGGAACCAGGGAAGGGGAAATGGATGGATATGGCAGAATACCTGAACGTCAAGAGCGGCACAAACGTATCCCACACTTTTTGTCCACAATGCCGGGAGCGGGCTGAAAAAGATATGCTGGGTTGACCAGTATGAGCGGTAAGCAAGATAGTGTGGCGTGAAACGGAAAGAGAAAGTCAACGAAGTCAATAAGGTTCCTCTTTTTCAATGTTTCATGCGAAGGAGATAACCAGATGTGCACACAGAGAAAATTTTTCTCAACGTTATTGAAATCAACATCCCGGCGCAAATGCAACACTGCCATTATTTGCATTGTTTTCTGTCTCCTGCTTGGAGTTGCCCAGGAAACAAAATCTGCCGAGTCAAAAAAAATCCTCATTCTGAATTCCTACCATAAAGGGTATATGTGGTCGGACAATATAATGTCCGGTATTAAGTCGGTATTTGCCAAGGAGGCCCCGGAAGTCGAACTGTCCTTCGAATATATAGATACAAAACGGCACACGACCAAGGAAATCTTCCCTCTTCTTGAACAACTGTACACGACTAAATTGCACTTTAAGTATGATGTGGTGATTGTTTCGGACAATAACGCACTTGAGTTTCTTCTCCCCCGACGAGAACTGCTGCTCCCCGGGGTCCCTCTTGTTTTTTGCGGGATTAATAATTTAACCGACTCCATGCTCGACGGGCACCGGGATATCACAGGGGTGGCTGAGGATTTTGATCTGAAAAGCACTCTTGAATTGGCATTAAAACTCCATCCCGGCGCCACACATATTGCCTCAATCAGTGGTTCAACTCAAACAGCTGCTCTTAATCTGAACAGGGTCCGCCGGATTCAGTCAGACTTTGATACTTCCTTAACATTCATCGAGCTGAATAATTTAACTGCAGCTGAACTGAAAAAGGCCCTGCATGAATTACCACCGGATACGATCCTCCTGAACCTCTCTTTTTTTCGTGACCGGGAGGGACGCGTATTCACTCCGCAAGAGAGCTCGGAGTTTATTATAGGCAACAGTACAGTGCCGGCATATTCTGCGTGGGACTCTGTCGTAGCAACAAATGGCGCCCTTGGCGGTGTTGTTGTCAGTGGACATTTACAGGGGGAAAATGCCGCAAAAATGGCTTTGCAAATACTTAACGGGACGCCTGCCGCCGATATTCCCATCATATGGAAAAGCCCGAACATTCCCATGTTCAATTATGTCCAGATGCAGCGTTTCAACCTTTCTCGTAAGAATTTGCCTCAGGGAAGTCTTGTGCTTTATGAACCGGAAACATTCTATCATAAGTACAGACCCTATATCTGGTGGATCACTGTTTTTGTCGGCCTGCAGACACTGGCGATTATAGTGCTTGTGGCAAACATCAGGCGACGAAAAACGGCCGAGCGTGATCTGGTTGAAAGCGAACAGCGTTTTCGTGGCACCTTTGAGCAGGCAGCGGTGGGCATAGCGTTGGTGGCAACGGACGGCAGATGGCTGCGGGTCAACCAGAGGCTCTCTAATATTGTCGGCTACAGCAAGGATGAAATGATGAAGCTGACCTTCCAGGATATCACCCACCCGGACGATTTGGAGGCTGATCTGCAATACGTTGAACAGATGCTGGCCGGTGCAATGCCAACCTATTCCATGGAGAAACGTTACATCTGCAAGGACCGCAGTCATGTCTGGATCAATCTTACCGTCTCACTGGTCCGGGATGACACCACTGGCGGGCCCAAATATTTCATCGCAATCATTGAGGATATCAGCAGCCGCAAGGATGCGGAAGAAAAGTTGTTAAAGACCAATGAGCAGCTGCTGCATGCGGAAAAACTCTCGGCCATCGGCGGGCTGTCCGCCTCCATCGCCCATGAATTCAACAACCCGCTCCAGGGTGTCATGACCGTTATTCACGGTGTAAAACGCAGAGCATCCCTCTCTGAAGAAGATGCAGAACTTATGACCATGGCAGTCGGCGAATGCAACCGGATGCGGGACCTGATCAAGAGCCTGCAGGACTTCAATCGTCCGACATCGGGCAGGAAAGCGCCAATGGACATTCATGCCGCCATCGACAGCCTCCTGCTGCTGGGGAAAAAAGAATATACGACAAGAAAAATAATTATTGAAAAGAGGTATGCCGAAAAAATGCCGCAGATCAAGGCAGTGGCCGACCAGCTCAAACAGGTTTTCTTAAATCTTCTCAACAATGCCGCCGATTCCTGCGACGGAGGAGGAACCATTACAGTTGAAACTGAAACGCTTGGTGAAAAAATCGTTGTCCGGATTCATGATACGGGAACCGGCATTAAACCTGAAGACAAAGACCATATCTTTGAGCCGTTTTTTACAACCAAACCAGAGGTAAAAGGAACAGGCCTCGGGCTTTCCGTCAGCTATGGAATCATCAAGAAGCATGGCGGCGGAATTGAGGTGGAGAGTGAATTGGGGAAAGGGACGACTTTTTTTGTAACTTTGCCGATAAAGGGCCACCCGGATGAACAATGAATCTCTGGAGATGCTTTTTATTTCAGCCACCCAACGCACGAAATGACCAATGACCAACGACATGAGCAAAACAATTAAGAATCAATCAATACTGCTGGTTGATGACGAAGATGTCATCCTGGAAGCTATAGGCATGGATCTTCGTCAGGAAAATTATCATGTTACCTTGGCAAGCAGCGGTGAAGAGGCGGTAGCCTTACTCAAGGAGAACCAGTTTGATCTGGTGGTTACCGACCTTTCAATGTCTGGAATGACTGGTATGCAGGTATTGAAAGAAACGAAAAAGTTACATTCTTTAACGGCTGTGATTATTCTCACCGGCTTCGGTGATATGCATTCAGCCATTGAGGCCCTCAGGCTTGGAGCTGATGACTATCTCTGTAAGCCGTGCGACATAGATGAGTTGGTCTTCAGGGTTGAACGGTGTCTTGAAATTGTCCGGATGAAAAGGGCTCTTCGCGCCTCACATGACCTTCTGGAGTCAAGAGTGCAGGAGCGGACCGCAGAACTTGAACAGACCAATACCGCCCTAAACGTCCTGCTCAAAAAAAGAGAGATGGACCAGAAGGACATTGAAGAACAGGTGCTTCATAATCTCAAGCAGCTGGTCTACCCATATCTTGAAAAAATCAAAGGGGGTGGACTGACCTCCGTTCAGCAAACAAGCCTGGATATCATTAAATCAAATCTCAAGGCAGTAACCTCATCCTTTGCCGTCGATTTTTCATCACAACATTATAGGTTAAGCCCGACAGAACTGCAGGTTGCCAATCTGATCAGGATGGACATGAGCAGTCAGGAAATCGCGGCCGTGATGGACCTCTCCATTGAAACCATTCATAATCATCGAAAACACATCAGGAGAAAACTCGGTATCACCCAAAAAAAGGTCAGTTTACAGAAAGTCTTGTCCAGCTCCTCACATAACAAATCATAAATGATTTCCGTAATAGGGTAGTATAACGTAAACAATAGTGCTTTGCTAAAATCGTTTTATTCGGACAGATAACCGGAACAGTCTTGACTATTTCGGAGTAGGGGTCTATAAAGTCATAATGGAACGAATGCTGATAAATCATATTCGCGCTGATCTGGTCAAGAAAATTGTGCTGGTGAGCGGGCCCAGGCAGGCAGGTAAAACAACTCTGGCCAAGATGATTGGTCCATCTTTTGATTATTTCAATTACGATAGTGCAGAGCATCGACTGGCCTTGATGGAGAAATCCTGGGACAGGGCAAAATCTCTGGTGATTTTCGACGAGCTGCACAAGATGAAGGAGTGGAAGTCCTGGTTGAAGGGGGTATATGACACAGAAAAGATGCCTCCCTCACTGCTGGTGACCGGGAGCGCCAAACTTGATAGCTATCGAAAGGTTGGAGACTCTCTCGCCGGCCGATTTTTTCAGTACCGACTTCATCCACTTGACCTGAAAGAGATTCAGCTGATCTTGCAGCCCGCGAATATGGGGGCGGTCCTTGATCAACTTCTCGTGGTCGGGGGATTTCCGGAACCTTTTCTTGAGAGCTCAGAGAGCTTTTACAAGCGCTGGAAACGTTCTCACCTCGATATTATCCTCAGGCAGGACCTTGTTGATCTTGAAAAGATAACTCAAATACAGGCGATTGAAACTCTTATTGAGTTGTTGCGAGGCCGGGTCGGCAGCCCAATCTCCTATTCGTCTTTAGCAGGAGACCTGCAGTGTTCTGATAAGACAGTGAAAAAATGGCTGACTATCCTGGAGAACATGTATGTGATATTCAAGGTGACCCCCTTTCATAAAAATATTGCCCGTTCGCTTCTTAAAGCGCCAAAATATTATTTTTATGATACAGGCCAGGTTTTGGGGGATAAAGGGCTGAAGTTGGAAAATCTTACGGCCTGCGCCTTACTCAAAGAAATTCATCGTCAGGCCGATTGTTTTGGGGAGATGTTTATCTTGCATTATCTTCGCAGCAAGGAGAAACATGAAATTGACTTTCTCGTGACCGGTGATAACAGTTGTCCACTGTTGCTTGAAGTCAAGTGGGGTGATGATAACCCCGGCAAGAATTTGAGAAGATTCGGCGCCTATTTTCCCAAATCAAGAAAAGTTCAGATCGTAAAAGAGCTTGAGCGGGAAAAAACATACCCTGACGGCATTGAAGTTCGCAGGGCCCATTCCTGGTTGATTGACTTTTCTTTGTAACTATTCAGCGCTTCAATCGCAAACACATCAGGAAAAAACCCGGCATTACCCAAAAAAAAGTCAGTTTTACAGAGATTCTTGTTCAACTCTTCACATAAAAAACATTAAGTGATTTCCAGTCGTTTTCTCCCCTGATGGTCAAAAAGTATGACCATTGGCCCTGCCTGTTTTGCCCATTGTTTTATAAAACAAATTTTTAATAAAATGTGACTGTTATAGATGTTCTTGGGAGTTTGCCCATATTCTGTAATTTTCGTTGAATAGTTACATAAGGAGAAGAATTATGATACAAAAACCGGCACTATTCTTTTGCATCATTTTTTGTCTCGTTGTAGCCCTGTCTCTCGTATATGGAATCATCAAGAAGCATGGCGGTGGAATTGATGTGGAAAGCGAGCCTGGCAAGGGGACAACTTTCACAATAACCTTACCCATTGAGGGCGTGAATAATGCAAAACAAATCAATACTGCTGGTTGATGACGAAGAGATCATCCTGAACTCCATAGGGATGGACCTCCGCCGGGAAAATTATAATGTCACATTAGCGACCAGCGGTGAAGAGGCGATAACCTTGTTACAAGACAAGCGGTTTGACTTGGTGGTTACCGACCTTTCAATGTCTGGAATGGATGGTATTCAAGTATTGAAAGAAGCGAAAAAAATACATGCTATGACTGGTGTCATTATCCTCACCGGCTTCGGTGACATGACTTCAGCCATTGACGCTCTCAGGCTGGGGGCGGACGACTATGTATTAAAACCGTGTGAATCGGATGAACTGATCATTCGTATTGGTCGTTGCCTTGAAAAACAGGAAGCTTTTCAGAAAATAAAATTTTACGAAAACATTCTGCCGGTCTGCATGTACTGCAAGAGTATCAGGGACGATACAGGCACG
>DAOVSZ010000112.1 GCA_030627725.1 Desulfobulbaceae bacterium | reverse complement strand
TCCGGAGATGAAATGTATCTTACATCTTTTTCTGTTGATGTCTCGGGGTTATATCCCGGTTATGGCCTTACTTTCAGTTTGTACGGGTATGAAGTTGATAGTTCTGGCAACCCTATACGAAACAGTAGGGAATTTGCTCCATACTCGCACGATGTCACAACTGACACTCCAGTCCCCGAACCGGCCACAATGCTCCTCTTCGGAACAGGTCTTGCCGGTCTTGCCACGCTAGGCAGGAGGAGGAAGAATCGGGAATAGTCGTGTTTTTTCGGAAAACCGGAAAGAATATTTTTGAATTATTAAAAGGCAGGGTCCGAGTCGGGCTCTGCCTTTTTTTCTTGACAAGGAGAGGTGTCCTGTTACTACTAATTGAAAGATTGGCCGGTCTGAATATTGCCTCTGCTGTGCGCTTGTCGGCCTGCAGGAGATAGGTCAGCTGTGTGACGAAGAGGCTGCTGCTAAAAAAAGTCAGGAAAGTGAGGTGGATACATGGAGCTGATCCGTGAAGCTGTTATTGACTGCCTGAATACCTTCAGGAATTCTGAAAGGCTGATTCCCGAACTCGACGCCATAATCAAGAGAGAAGGAAAAATGGCATATCCTGTCATTTTCCATGTCCTGGCAAGTCTTGAGATAGATCCCGAGGAGGCTGAAAGGTACTGGCATGAGATAGTCGACCACTATGATTCTCTTACTTCTCTCACCGGCAGAAAGATCAGCCTGCTGACCGCTATATGCGATTATTTCTGTTCGATCCAGAAATCGCTCAAGAACCCGAAGGTTGTGGAACTGCATATCTTTGAGCAGACCATCAAAGATTCAAGCTATGACCCTTTGACCGGTCTTTTTAACCGCCGGTATTTTGAAGAGGCCCTCGATCGCGATATTTCTCTTGCCAAGCGGTACAATACCGAGTTGACAATACTGTTTTTTGATCTGGATAATTTTAAGGAGATAAATGACCTGCACGGCCATCTGGCAGGAGATGACGTTCTGAGGGCAGTGGCCGAGATCATCCAGGAGGAAAAAAGGACCGGCGATACCGCTGTTCGATACGGCGGCGAAGAATTTATTGTTGTCCTGCCGCAGACAGGCAGCATCAACGGGCTGGTGCTTGGAAACAGGATACGTGAAAGGATAGCGGCTGCGTCGATAGAAGCCGGCGACACGGAAATTACCCTGACCATCAGCGGCGGCCTGGCTTCATTTCCGCTCGATGCCGAGGACGCCGCCAGTCTTGTCAGTATTGCCGACAGGGCCCTGTTTCAGGCCAAGGGGGCTGGTAAGAACAATATCTCTCTTTTTTCTCAGGATAAGCGGCGATTTCTTCGCATCGGCCTCAATCGTGAGATTACGGTCAAGGAGTTCGGGTTCAACGGGACGGCGGCATTTTTTGCCGAGAGCAAAAATATAGGCATGGGCGGAGTGTTGTTTGAAAATGATTCTCCTTTAGACATAGGGACCAGAGTCCAGATCAGCATGCCGATTGCCTATGGAGATCCGGTTCTTATCGTCGGGAATGTAGTCCGGGTCGAGGCCTTTGGCCCGGACAGCTATGACATTGGTGTGGCTATCTCTTTTCTGGAGATGGATAAAACCGTAAAGCATGAAATCGCAAGCTACCTTAAGAAGGCGGTGCCTGTTGTTGCCGCGACCGCCGCGACCGCGACACCCCAATAAGGCGCTATCAGGGGCCTGGGATCAGGGCAACATACTGATGCGGCAATGTTATGAGCTGAAGGCTGACTGCTGATAGCTTTTTAATCAACCATGCTTCTGTGGACCCAGCCGTCTTTCCCATCCTTCATTCGTATTAACAGCCAGTTCTGGGTCTGGTCCTGGATTTTATAGCGGTCGCCTTTAAGGCCAATTCCCATAGAGTCATAGTGAGTTCCAGCCCCGGCCCTGATATGCGTGGATGGTTTTTTGACAACAACCGCTTTGATGTCCTTGAGAGGGCGTGGGCCGGCTGTCTTGTCTCTTCTCACAATCTGTCGTGAGATCCAGCCGGTGGCGCCGTCATCAAGAGAAATTCTGTACCAGCCTTGAGAATAGTCGAGTACGGAGTATGCATCCCCTTTCAGGCCCTGGCTCACGATATCGGAGTCAACAGAGGGGCTTTTGCGGATATTGGACCAGTTGCGCCGCAGAGTGATGCTCCCTGTCAGGGGGCCGGAAGGCGCTTGAGTCGTTTTAGCCTGTTTCTTTCGAGGCAGGGGGTGCTTTTGGGGAGCTGCAACTTTTTTTACAGGGGCGGAAGGGGCGCTTGTTGTGGCAGGGCGATCATTCCTGACTGACTGTTGTGCGGCCACCACTTGAATTTTTCCTTCATACCTTTGAAGCCTTGCCGTATATTCCTCTGTGATTTTTTCGTGAATCGCGAGATTTGCCTTAAGCTCCTCGATCTCTCTTGTCAGTCTCACCAGCTCATAATTTTTCTGTTTGAGAGAGGTGGTAAAATCACTGATATTCTCCAGATAGCGTTCCTGGCATTTACGTTCCACTTCCGCAAGTTTGTCTTCACATTTCTGCTGTTCCACTTTAAGGCGCAGGACCTCACCGAAAACATCCTTGATCGGGGCCGGCGGCAGATCGATCCCGTTGCCGCATTGAAGGCCGTCTTCAGTGACCAGGCAGTCGTCAATGGTGTCGCCGACAGAGAGCCCCAGCAAGACTTCATTGACCTGAAAGAAATGTTTGTCGCCTGATTTCCCTTTGCTGATTATCTCCGTGTCGGCAGCGCTGAATCGGGGCGAAAAAACAATGAGGAGAATTGTCAGAGCTGTTACGGTGAATTCTTTCATGTTCAAGTCCTGGTGTGTTGTGGCTTTGAGGGCCTTTTTGTGACTTTGTCTGATATTGAATCCGGCCTGCTTGATAAAATTATTCCCATCATATCGAAATATTTTTAATACTTCAATGCACTTTGATGCAGTGATGTGAGATTTTGGATTCCGGGGAGGGCTGAACAAAGGCAATCCGGGCTGAAGAAATGAAAGAAAAGTGTTGAAGAAAGTTTGTAGCGAAAACCGGTGAAACAGGGAGAGGGAGAGGAGAGAGTAAGTTCCACCGGTTTTTATGAGATCGGGAGGTCAGCTCTGTCTAAAGGGCGTTCACTTGACAACAAAGTCGTTGTAAGCATGGCCGCCATGTTCAGAGATATCGACGCCCATTATTTCGTCATCTTCCGAGGCCCTCAGGCCAACCGTCACGTCGATTATTTTGAACAGGATGAATGCAGCGCCAAAGGCCCAGATAAAAGCAGCCGCTATACCTGTGAGCTGTACACCGATGATTTTTGCGGTAACGCCTTCGATGTTAAACAGTCCGGCGGCAAGCGTTCCCCAGGCGCCGCAGACGCCATGCACTGAAATTGCTCCTACCGGATCATCGACACGCACTCTGTCGAAGAAGAGGACGGAGAGGACAACCAGAACACCTGCGATGGCCCCGATGATGACCGAACTGGTCGGGGAAACAGTGGCGCAGCCTGCTGTGATTCCGACGAGTCCTGCAAGAGCGCCGTTTAAGGTCATGCCGACTTCCGGCTTTTTAAAGACAATCCATGATGTTGCCATGGCAAGGATAGCGCCAGCCGCACCAGCCAGGTTTGTGTTGACAAAGATCATTGCAATGTCGGTGCTGCCGGCAGTGGTGGAACCAGGATTAAACCCGAACCATCCCAGCCAGAGGATAAAGACCCCAAGTGCGGCAAGAGGAATGTTGTGGCCCGGGATGGCTTTTACCTGACCGTCTTTGCCATACTTGCCAATCCTGGGCCCGAGTACGATAGCGCCGGCAAGGGCTGCCCAGCCACCTACGGAATGCACAACTGTTGAGCCTGCAAAGTCTATGAAACCCAGTTTTTCAAGCCAGCCGTTGCCGTTTAAGAGGCTGCCCCAGGCCCAGCTCCCGAATATGGGATAGATAAAGGCGCACAGGCATGCACTGTATAAAAGGTAGCCGGTGAATTTCGTCCGCTCCGCCATGGCCCCGGACACTATTGTTGCTGCTGTTGCTGCAAATACGCACTGGAACATCCAGAAGGCAAGCACCCAGGGGTCGCCGCCGAATGTATAGTCGCTTAAGAAGAAACCGCTGGCGCCGAACCAGCCGGTCGAAGTGGCGCCGAACATAAGTCCGAATCCGATGGCCCAGAAGGATATGGAGCCCATGGAAAAATCCATGAGATTCTTCATCATGATGTTAACAGCGCTTTTTGCTCTGGTGAAGCCGGACTCAACCAGGGCGAACCCTGCCTGCATGAAAAAGACCAGGGCCGCAGCCACAAGTGTCCATACATAGTCCAGATTTGTCTGTACTCCGGCAACAGCCTTGGCGTTTGTGAGAACAGTTGGGGCTGTGTCGTCGCCTGCCATGGCAAGCGCCGGAAGAGCAGCTAAAAACAACAGGAATGGAATTGATATCTTTGCTTTCTTCATTGTGGTTCCTCGTTGCTTGATTATCTTAAAAAAAGTAATTATTCAGGTGGAGCTGCAAACTTGGCCTAAACTCCATCCCGTAATTGTTCAGCAGTGCTTCAGATGTGCACAAGCAGGCTGACGAGCTATAGTTAGCTATGCGAGAAGGCCTGATCGTTCAAAGATGGGGTGCAGCTGAATAGTTAAATAGCTTCTTTGTCTCTTTCTCCGGTGCGGATGCGGCAGATTGTGTCAACAGGAAGAACGAATATTTTTCCGTCACCGATTTTTCCTGTTCTGACGCTTGTGGTTATGGTCTCGACAATCTTGTCAACTGCGGCTGCTTCGGTGATGATTTCAACCTTGACCTTTGGGATAAAGTCAACCGCATATTCCGCACCCCGGTAAATTTCCTTGTGACCTTTTTGTCTGCCGAATCCTTTTGCCTCGGTGACGGTCATGCCTGTCACCCCAATTTCATTCAAGGCCTCTTTGAGGTCGTCGAGTTTAAACGGTTTGATAATTGCTTCGATTTTCTTCATACTGTTTCTCCTTGTCTGGCATGTGTGTTGCGGTGATGAATGCGTGATATTTCAAAAGGTGTGCCAACCTGATGAAAGGAGATCAGAAGCGTAATATAACTATTTGATTTTTTAATAGATATTTTTTTTAGATACGCAGCTTGCAGAGGGTGTCAGGCTCTCTTTTGTTGCGAAAATGTAATATTTATGGCAATAAAATTTCAAAAATGTAATAAGTTGTTGTTGTGGCAAGTTCTGGACTGGAGAAGACGCGCCAACTTGAGGCTGGATTTGCACTGGTATTTCGGGATTATCTGGTATATCATTTTCTTTCTTTACCGCTTTGTAATCTTACAAAAACGTAAGAAAGCAATCGGCCAGTATTGTCGGAATCGCGTTTTTCAAAGTCGTGCGCCTCGCTTATCTGCGATTCCGACAATTTTTTTTCAATATCGTACTGCGTATCAATGAGAAATAATGACCGGAAAAAATGAAACCACTCCACTTGCAACCCTGCGCGATGTCTTCGGATATAAAGAATTCCGGGACTATCAGATGGAGATCATCGAAAGGGTGATCGAAGGGAAGGATGCCTTTGTTTTGATGCCGACCGGCGGCGGTAAATCTTTGTGTTTTCAGATTCCGGCCCTGCAGCGGGACGGGGTCGGAATCGTTGTATCGCCGCTTATTTCCCTGATGAAGGACCAGGTCGATGCCTTGAAGGTGAACGGGGTGCGGGCCGCCTTTTACAACTCCTCACTGAAAAGCGCCGAGGCCCGTCAGGTCCTGGCCAAGCTCCATGATGGGGAGTTGGATCTGCTTTATATCGCGCCTGAGCGGTTGATGAGTGATGCGTTTCTGGAGCGGTTGCAGGAGATCAGGGTCGGGCTCTTTGCAATTGACGAGGCCCATTGCGTCTCGCAGTGGGGGCATGATTTCAGGCCGGAGTACATCAAGCTTGGCCGGTTGCGGGAATTGTACCCCGGCATTCCGATGATTGCGTTGACCGCCACTGCAGAGTCGCAGACCAGGAAAGATATTCTTGCCCGGCTCGGCCTTCAGAAAGCCGAAAGTTTCGTGGCCGGCTTCGATCGCCCTAATATCCGTTACACCGTTGTTGAAAAGCATAGACCGCAGGAGCAGCTGAAGAAATTTGTGCTGGCCCGGGGCAACGAGGCTGGGATTGTCTATGCCTTGAGCCGCAAGCGGGTGGAGCAGGTTGCCGAACGTCTCAAAGGTGCAGGTGTTGAGGCAGCCCCGTATCATGCAGGTCTCTCTGATAATGAGCGGAAAAAGGTCCAGGAGGCCTTTCTGAACGATGACATCCTGGTTGTGGTTGCCACGGTTGCCTTTGGCATGGGGATCGATAAGTCAAACGTCCGCTTTGTTGTCCACTATGATATCCCGAAAAATATTGAAAGCTATTACCAGGAGACCGGGCGTGCCGGGCGTGACGGGCTTGTCGCCGAGGCCTTGCTTCTTTTCGGCTACGGCGATATTGCCATTGCGCGCGGATTGATCGAGAAAGGTGGAAACGAGGACCGGAAACGGATAGAACTCCATAAGCTCAACGCCATGACAGGGTTTGCCGAGGCCTTAAGCTGCAGGCGGCGGGTGCTGCTCGGCTATTTCGGGGAGAAGTTGGAGAAGGATTGCGGGAACTGTGACATCTGTCTTAATCCGCCGGAGATGCGTGATGTTACTGAAGAGGCCCGGAAGGCCCTGTCCTGTGTGTACAGGGTGGGGCAGCGATTCGGCATGGGGCATGTGATCGATGTGTTGCGGGGGTCGGAAAACCAGCGGATCCGTCAACTGGGCCATGACAGGCTTTCTACGTATAATATCGGTCGGGAGCGGAGCAGGGTGTTCTGGGGCAGTCTGCTGCGGCATCTGGTGCATTACGGGTTTCTGCTGCAGGATGTGGAAAACTACTCGGTATTGAAGCTCACCTCGACAGCCCGCCCACTACTCAAGGGAGAGCAGAAAATAGAGATGGCTGAACCCAGGCTGAAAACGGTCAGTAAAAAAAGGCCTGCCAAAAAGAAAAGAGAGTTTTCCGGATATGATGAGGATCTCTTTGAGAGCCTCAGGAAACTTAGAAAAAGGATTGCTGATGGGTCCGGTGTCCCGCCTTTCGTTATCTTCAGCGACGCCACCCTTATGGAAATGGCAGCAGAACGTCCCATCAACGAGGATGCGTTTCTTATGGTCAGCGGGGTCGGTGAGTATAAGCTGCAACGCTATGGAACGGTATTCATGGAATTGATACGCGGCAACTGATCACGGGGTAAGGATTTCTTGTGATGGCTTGCGATATGCGAGATCCGAAAAACAGAATACACGGTCCCGGACCAGGGTCCGCGGGGAGCGGGCCTGGCCGGGATTTTGCCGCACATTAATCCAGGTGGGTCAGATGCTTTATGACCTCTTCCAATTCCGCCTTGATCTGCTCCAGTAAGTCATCGTCTTGTGATTTTTTATATTCTTTCAGACAGATGACCGCGGTTGCCGGGTGAACAACGGCGTCGTAATGGCACATCACCTCGTCAAAATGGCTAAACTTGTCGATCGGGATGCCGGCGGCCTTTGCCGTCCCGCCTTCGTGAAAGTCTCTCTCGATGTCGGCAAGAGGCATGTTCATCATCTTGTCCGCGTTGTCAATCGTGAGTTGCATGAGTTTTTTCTCAACAGCCGGCGTCTCAGGCTCGCCCATGTGCTCTTTGCAGCCTTCGACGCCCATGGCTACCAGTTTTTCCATGTCGGACTGCATCTTGTCCGCATCGACATTTCCGGTGATGATCTTGCCGATTGTTTTTTTGCTTATCTTTGTGTAGGCCTTGACATCGAATTCATGCGCCGTGCCGGCAAATCCATTTGTGGTAAATCCCGCCAGCAGCAGCGTTGCCATAAAGACGATCAGTTTCATACTTCTCATAAGTTTTCTCCTTAGTGTAATGGTTTGAGTGCCTTAGAAATTGATTTCTTGTTTTTTGCATGAAATCAATTTCGTGAAGGCACTTATC
>DAOVSZ010000270.1 GCA_030627725.1 Desulfobulbaceae bacterium | reverse complement strand
GGTAACCGTAAACTGTCAACCGTAAACCGAATTACAGCAACCCCACAACCGAGGCAAAACGGCCTGTTATGCCTTCGCGGCGGTAGGAGTAATACTCATGATTGCAGACCGTACAGACACCGGAGAGAGTGATGTTTTCATCCCTGAGCCCAGCGCCTGTCAGCTGGTCCCGGCTGATCTCCCAGAAGTTGAAATGCGCGGCTTGCGGCTGGTAGGCATGAAATTCTGTCGGGAGTTCATCGCGAAAGTTTATGAATTCGGCGCAGCACGGGCCAAGCGACGGGCTTACCGCAGCCAGAAGATTTTTCGGCCTGATATCAAATCTGCGGTCGATTTCGGCAATTGTTTTGTCGATGATATTTGCAACACTCCCGCGCCAGCCGGCATGGATGACCCCTGCAATTGACCGGGATTCATCAAAAAGCAGAACCGCCTGGCAGTCTGCCTGCTGCACCATCAGACCGATGCCGGAAACATTGGTGATCAGGGCATCATATCCTTCTTTTTCGATGTCAACAGCAGGCTTTTCCTCTATGGCAAGCACCTGGTCGCCATGCACCTGTCCGGCTGAAACAAGCCGTGAGATCCCAAGCGCGCTCTTTATCCTCTGCCTGTTCTCGTCAACCGTTTCCTGGGAGTCTCCGACAGCATAACTGACATTGAGCGAGCGCCAGAGATCAGCGCTTTTCCCGCCGTGACGCGAAAAGATACCATGAACCGATTTTGTGGACTCAAGCTCAGGGAAGACAGCGTGGTCCGCCTTGGAGGTATCGTCATAGTTTGTTTTTTTCAGCATTTCATAAATGTAAGACGATGCAGGGCGGTATTCAAGATATTCCGGTAGACACTAAAAAAATAATTGTAATAATAAGGCAATCCAGTAAATTACATTGTTTGTGTAAAATTCTTTAAGAAGTTGCAATTATAAAGGAAAGAACCCTATGTATTTCCAGGATATTATACTGAATTTAAACAAATACTGGGCGGAAAAGGACTGTGTGATTCAGCAGCCGTACGATATGGAAGTGGGCGCCGGCACCTTTCACCCGGCAACCCTGCTCAGGGCTCTTGGGCCGGAGCCGTGGAAAACAGCCTATGTCCAGCCCTCGCGGCGGCCAACTGACGGCAGATACGGTGAAAATCCGAACCGTCTGCAGCATTATTACCAGTATCAGGTGATCATGAAGCCCTCGCCCTCTGATGTACAGGAGCTTTATCTCGAAAGTCTGAAACGCTTCCATCTCGATCCTCTCGAGCATGATATCCGCTTTGTCGAAGACGACTGGGAATCACCGACGCTTGGGGCAAGCGGGCTTGGCTGGGAGGTCTGGCTGGATGGTATGGAAATTACCCAGTTCACCTATTTTCAGCATGCCGGCAGTGTTGAACTCCATCCGATCACGGTTGAAATCACCTACGGCCTGGAGCGGATCGCGATGTATCTCCAAGGCGTGGAAAGCGTCTATGACATCAAGTGGAACAAGAGCGTTACCTATGGCCAGATTTTTCATCAGGCAGAGGTCGAGTTTTCCGCCTTTAATTATGAATATGCCAATGTCGAGGCCCTGATCGATTTTTTTAACACCTTTGAGTCGGAAGCGCACCGACTGCTCGACAACAACCTGATCCTGCCGGCATATGACTACTGTCTCAAGTGTTCCCATTCCTTTAACCTGCTCGATGCCAGAAAGGCCATCAGTGTGGCGGAAAGGACGCGGTATATCGGCCGGATACGGAATATTGCCAGGAAGGTTGCCGAGCAATACATAGCCCAGCGAGAGGAGATGGGGCATCCGTTGGGACGATGTTAGGTTGTGTTGTTGACCGTAAATCCCGCCTAGGCGGGACAGGCCGTAAACTGTTGTATATGATCATCCTCGGAGGATATGTGTGAAAAATTTTATAGCATTATTCGTGACAATCGCATCGTTGACGCTCTTTGCTGTGGGGCCGGTTCAGGCAAAGGCGAACAGTGATCTTGACGATGGGCTCTATGCCAGGATCACGACCGGCAAAGGCGAGATTGTCTGTCGGCTTGAATTTGAGAAGACCCCTCTTACGGTGGCCAACTTTGTCGGCCTTGCCGAAGGGGCCAAGGATTCGAGCAAGGGCAAGGGAGTCAGGTTTTATGACGGCCTGAAATTTCATCGCGTGATCAACAACTTCATGGTCCAGACCGGCTGTCCGCAAGGAACCGGGCGCGGCGGTCCCGGATACAGATTTCCTAACGAGATTGATCCCACATTGAAACATGTTGGTCCTGGCATCCTGTCAATGGCAAACGCCGGCCCCGGCACCAACGGCAGCCAATTCTTCATCACGCATAAGGCGACTCCATGGCTGAACGGGAAGCATACGGTTTTTGGCCGGGTGGTGAGCGGCATGGACGTTGTCAACAGGATTCGTAAGGGAGACAAGATACAATCCGTCACCATTCTCAGGGTCGGCGATAAAGCAAAGGGGTTTGAGGCTGATCAGAAGGCCTTTGACAGATTATTAAAAGGGTCGGCGACACGGGTCGCTGACCGCACGAAGAAAGAAAGGGAAGAAAAGATGGAATTAATAAAGGAAAGATGGCCGGATGCAATAACCACCGAGTCCGGGTTGATGTATGTTGTAACCGTTGAGGGGGCTGGAAGTGAAAAGGCAGAAAAAGGCGCTACGGTGACCGCCCATTACACCGGCATGCTTCTTGACGGCACAAAGTTCGACAGTTCAGTCGATCGCGGCCAGCCCTTCCAGTTTCCTGTCGGGCTCGGCCGGGTAATCAAGGGATGGGACGAGGCGTTTCTTGATATGAAGAAAGGGGAGAAGCGGACCCTGATCATCCCTCCTGATCTTGCCTATGGCGCGAGAGGCGCCGGCGGCGTGATTCCGCCGGACGCGACACTGGTGTTTGAAGTTGAAATGATTAATTTTTAGTAACTACTCAGCAGCACCCCATCCGGAGTCTCGCAGGCTCGCTTATCTGGAGCACTGCTGAGTAGTTACAGCCTGGAGTTTTTGGTAACTTTGAGCTTATACCTGAATAGTTACGATTTTTAAAGGTGAACCCTATGAAAAATATGATCATTCTTGTCTTTATTTTTTTTGTAGCCCATAGCCTGACCGGATGTGCGCCGGTTGTGGTCGGGGCCGGCGCAACCGGCGCCTACTCGGTTGCCACTGATGAGAGATCGACAGGCAATATTATTGATGATTCAGTCATAACCGGCAAGGTGAACGCCAACCTTCTGGGCGATCCCCTTACGGGCCCCTTCAGGATTGATGTTGACACGGTTGAGGGAAATGTCTTCCTGTCCGGCGTGGTCAGGACCCAGCGGGAGGCTGATAAGGCGGCCCTGGTTGCGAGCCGGGTTGAAGGTGTAAGAAAGGTGACGAACAACCTGCAGATCGGATCAACGTCATTTGGCCAGGTCATTGACGACAAGGTCATTGGCAGCAAGATCAAGGGAAAGCTTATTAAGGAGCCCGGGATCCGTTCGCTTAACGTGGACGTTGATGTCAATCGGGGTGTGGTTTCATTGACCGGCGTGGTCGACACCGCACGGAACAAGAACAGGATCATTGAAATAGCCCGCACCACCTCCGGCACGGTCAAGGTCATTGATAATCTGAAGGTCAAGTGACTCTTCAACATTTTTTTCGTTTGACACTTCAGCTCCCTCGTTCCCCGGAGCCTTGCTGCGCTCTTGCCGCAGCAGGGCTGTGGGGTATAAAAATATCCCCTTTTTCCCCTCCTCCTCCTTCCAATTTTTTTTAAAAACTCATAATAAAAATCTTTGCGCTTACAATATATTGTGCTATCCTAGTTTTCAATATACCATATTTTGTATGTTTTCATTTTTGAATGAAGAAAAATAACAGATTAATTTTATTGTATTTTTGTTTCATTCTGTCAGCCCTTTACTGCGGGTGTTCCCGCAGTAAAGTCAAAAAAAAGTAGAATCCGTCTTCCAGAAATATACATTTATTTAATGAAGGGTTTTTCTGTTTCAGCACCTTCAGCCACGATTTTTTTCTACTAAGAAACATCCGGAGAGAATAATGACAAAAAAAATACATAACAAAGCCCTGAAATTGCCGACAGGCGCCCCGAAACCCCTTTTTACCGATAATGCGATAACGGTCCTGGAAAGGCGTTATCTGATGAAGGACGAGAAGGGAAATGTCATAGAACGTCCGGAAGACATGTTGTGGCGAGTGGCGGCAACCGTAGCCAAGGCTGATCTTCTCCACAACCCCAAGACAAAGGTTGAAGATTTGGCGTTTACCTTTTACTCAATGATGGCTGAGCTTGATTTCATGCCGAACTCTCCAACCCTGATGAACGCGGGAAGGGAACTGGGCCAACTGTCCGCCTGTTTTGTCCTGCCGGTGGAAG
>DAOVSZ010000132.1 GCA_030627725.1 Desulfobulbaceae bacterium | reverse complement strand
GGAAAACCGGTACAAGGCTATTGATTTTGTCTGTGCAGAAGGATGCGCGTCCTGCTGTACCCAAGGAGTGACAATAACAACTCTCGAAGCAGAGATAATCCATGCCTATCTTCAGGAAAGCGGGCGTGTAGAGGACCTCGAAAGCGTAATCGGGGTCGAATCAAGCAATGGTCCCGGGATGACAACAAACCGATTTGCCAAGCTGTGTCTCCAAGGCGAAGGCCTCCCCCCTGAAGAACCTGAATGGCCGCAGGAGGCGTGCGGTTTTCTTCGTCGGAACAGCTGCACTATTTATCCAGTGAGGCCGTTTGGCTGCCGCAGTTTTTTTTCAAAAATAAGATGTGATATACACGGAACAGCGGAAGTCCCGGAGATTCAGATTACTTTCAACACGGTATTGATGCAGGTTATTGAACATCTCGACCAGGGACGGGCGTGGGGCTTTGTCGCTGACCAGCTGCGATGTATCCATGCACCCTCTGAGGATGCTCGAAGACCTCTGGTAACAGCCGAATCCGTACCCGGCTTTCTTATTCCGCCGGATGAGGAAAAAGAGGTGAAAAAACTGCTGGATGGTCTTTTTGCAGAACGCATAGAAGGGAAATCCGTCAGAAACTGGCTGGAGATTCATGGAATTACGTCACTATGAGCAAAACAAGAATCCCGATAGATATTGCCTGGAAGGACATTGACACCGTTCTGCTTGACATGGACGGGACATTGCTGGACAGGCATTTTGATGACTATTTCTGGCATACCTATGTCCCGGAGACCTTTTCCATTGTCCACGACATAACGGTTGAGGCGGCACGTGCGCAGTTGCTGGCGCGCTATAAGAAAGAAGAAGGGACCCTTGCCTGGACCGATCTCGACTTCTGGTCCAGAGAGCTTGGACTCGATATTCCCGCCTTGAAGATGAAGGTCGATCAGCTTATTCAGGTCCACCCCTATGTGCTTGATTTTCTGAAGTTTTGTCAAGAAATCGGCAAAGGCGTTTTCCTGGTAACCAATGCCCACAGCAAGACCCTTGACATCAAGATAAAAAAAACCGCTATCGGCAGTTATTTTGACCGGATCATCTGTTCTCAGGAGGTCGGAGTGGCAAAGGAGGACCCGGTTTTCTGGCAACGCATTGAAAAGATGATCCACTATGACCCTAACAGGACAATGCTTGCCGATGATACCGAAAATGTTCTCATCTCTGCCGAAGAGCATGGCATCAAATACCCCATCTATGTGGCCCGCCCCAGCAGCACCACCCCTGTCGTGTATTCTGACAGGTTTCCTTCCATTGTCTATTTCAAAGAGCTTATCTTCTGATTCCGGTCGAGTCGGAGGTTCCAGAGACGTTTCGTTGATAACCACAAAGGGCTCTTGTTCTATTGGACATTCGAGGAGAGGTTGTATCCTTTGATTTTATTTGTCGGTCTCGAAAAAGCGCGAGACGGAAGCGTTAACCGTTTCTATTTTATTGTCTTCATTGAAGACGAATTCTTTCTTAAACATATCTTTTTTCGTTGTAATTCCGAATGGTTTCAAAAAAAGTCCCTGACGTGGCAGGGATTCAATGGTAAAATTACACATTATAGATTTTTTGTATAAAACTCTGACAACGCGTGCTGCATTCGTAATATGTTGAAATTGTGAGCGAATTTGGCGACAACTTGTGGGGGAAAAATCAAGTTAAAAAGGATTTGAATAAATGGCAGGAAACACATTCGGCAAGGTATTCAGGGTCACGACTTGGGGAGAGTCACATGGGACCGGGGTGGGAGCGACCATTGACGGCTGTCCGCCGGGTATCGACCTTACGGAGGAGAGAGTCCAGCAGGAAATGGACCGCCGCAGGCCTGGCACCGGGGGAGGTGCAAGCCCCCGCAAGGAACCGGACAAGGTCGAAATTTTCTCCGGGGTGTATGAAGGAAAAACGACCGGCACCCCGATTTCTCTTGTTATCTTCAACAAGGATGCCCACAGCAAGTCGTATGATCATTTGAAGGACATCTTCAGGCCAGGGCACGGTGACATCACCTATCTGAAGAAATACGGCATACGCGATCATCGAGGAGGGGGCAGGGCCTCTGCACGCGAGACTGCGGCCCGGGTGGCTGCCGGCGCTGTGGCAAAAGAGCTGCTTTTACAACATGGCATTACGGTGACCGCCTATACGGTGGCCCTGGGTGGTATCGAGGCTCTCGCGCGGAATTTTGACGAGATCGGCCGGAACAGGCTTTTTTGTCCTGACAATGCGGCTGCCGCCAGGATGGAGGAGAGGATTGCCGAGGTGAAGAAGCAGGGGAACTCCCTGGGCGGCATTGTTGAGATCGTTGCAAAGGGGTGTCCGGCAGGGCTTGGTGAGCCTGTCTTTGACAAGCTTGATGCGGAACTTGCCCGGGCGCTTATGTCGATCGGCGCGGTCAAGGGCGTTGAGATCGGCGCCGGGTTTGCCGCTGCCTCTGCCCTGGGGTCCGAGAACAACGATCCAATTACCCCGGAGGGCTTTTCTTCGAACCGGTCCGGCGGGATCCTGGCCGGGGTTTCAGACGGCGATGATATTGTGGCCAGGGTCGCTGTGAAGCCGATCCCCTCGATTGCGCTGGAGCAGAAGACCGTTAATCTGGACAATGAGCCGGTCACGATAAAAATCGGCGGGCGGCATGATATTTCGGCAATTCCACGGATAATTCCAGTCTGCGAGGCAATGGTCCGTCTGACCCTTGCAGACCATCTCCTCAGACAGAAGGCCATTCAATAGACAAGGCAGAAGTATGGTGAAGAAGGGAAAAAAGGCTGCAACGGTAAGCAATATCTGGATGGTCACACGGGAATATGAAGGCCTGGCCGGGGCAGGGGGCGTGAAGGATGTCTGCCGTCAGCTGGCGGAAACGCTTCAGGCTAAAAAGGGCCTTACGGTCAGTGTGGTTCTGCCCAGGTATGGTTTCATGAATCCGGAGGAAAAGGGGTTCAGGCTTCTCGATATTTCCTTTGAGGTCGATATGCCGTATGTCAACGTTGAGCGGCGTGAATTCGTCGGAATCTGGTCAAAAAAGGAGAAAGGCGTCCAGCTCTACCTTATTGATGCGGAGCGGTTTTCGGAAAAAAGAGGCATCTATACGTTTACGGCGGAAGATGAGATTGAAGACCCGATGCACCGACAGGGGTACGGGCATGTTGATTATTTTGCCATGAATATTCTCCACCAGAAGGCAACGCTCAACCTGATGATCCTGCTGGGAGAAAAACCGGATATTATCCATTGTCAGGACGGGCATGCCGCCTGTCTTCCAGCCATGCTGCGGGAAGTGGAGGGATACCGGCATTATTTCAGCAAGACCGGCTGCATTGTGACCATA
Organism: Desulfobulbaceae bacterium; assembly: GCA_030627725.1. Lineage (GTDB taxonomy): Bacteria > Desulfobacterota > Desulfobulbia > Desulfobulbales > DAOVSZ01 > DAOVSZ01. The sequence goes on along the minus strand of DAOVSZ010000132.1, from coordinate 4,119 downwards.
CACAACGCCGGGGTCGGATATCATCAGGAGGTTTCCGACCTGCCCTTTGCCCGGACCATCACCGGACTGCCGGAAAGCTGTATTTACGGCAATCAGCTTGGAGACGCCTTTGACCCCTTTCTGGCCGCCTCGTTCTATTCGGTTATGAATACGGTCAGTGAGAACTACGCCAGAGAACTGAGAGAGACGCCTGATGATGCGCTGACCGGATGGCTTGGTCACACCCTGGTGACAAGAGGGATTCACCTGGAGGGGATAACAAACGGCATCAATCCGAACGTACACAATCCTCTGGATTGGAAAAGAATGGGTATCGCAGCAGGCTTTGATCCTGAAAAACAGGACCTGGAAGGAAAGAAACGGTGCCGGGAAGATCTGGTGCAGTTGCTGGAAGCCAATGCCGCGTCAAGTGAGAAACTGCCATCCATTCGCCAGTCCGGAATGTTGACGCCACGACCGGACCAGCCCCTTTTCATCCTTGTCAGCAGGTTTTCCACCCAGAAGGGCGTTGAAAAACTGGTCAAGGCCTTGAAGATTCAGATGGAGCAGGATACGGACTTTCAGATTCTGATCCTGGGCGCCGGCAGTAAAGAGATCGAAGATGGTCTTGTTGATTTGACAAAGGTGAAAAAGAACAACGGCAGGATCTGTGTTCTGCGTGGATATGATCCTATGCTGGCCAACCGGATTTACGCGGCCGGTGATTTTTTTCTGAACCCCTCCCGGTATGAGCCCTGCGGGCTGACGGATTTTATGGCCCAGCTTTTTGGAGCCATCCCTATCGTGCACCACATTGGCGGGCTGGTCAAGGTGGTTGACGATGTGACGGGTTTCTCCTACGAAGAGCATAGCTCGGAAGCCTTGACGAGAACCATGCGGAGGGCAATGCAGGTCTTCCGCGAGCAACCTGAAAAGATTGCAGAAATGCAGCAGGCGGCTATTCAGGAGATCAAGGCGAAATATACCTGGGACAAGGTGGTTGTCCGGTATGAAAAACTCTACGAAAGAGCCCTTGCGATGGCCGGCTGAGATGGAAGAAAGACAAGTAAATAGATGGTTTGATGCACGCCGCAGCCTGTTTGTGAAAAACATGATCAAGGAATTTTACCAGGCCTTTTCATCTTTTAGAATGATCTATGAGTTGTATCTTTTAGACAGCCGGATTTCTTTTGAAGAGATAGACGAACTGGTTGGTTCGGAAAGCGCCCGCGGTCTTCTCTGGCGCTTGAAGGATACGTGTCATCAGCTGTGGCGACAAACCGACTCAAGCGAAATGAAAGGCTGCCTGCTGGACTGGATGATCGGGTCCCTTTTTCATGAAGCCATGAAGCTGAAAGAAAATATCTATATGTACCAGAATTATGATCAATGGACCGGGAAAGAGGAAATAGAAACGCCGCATGCCGTTATGGCCTCTGACGAGGTTGCCGGAAGTTTCAAGTATTTCGGTCAGGTCTGCCGGTATTTCATGAGCCGTTCGTCCAGAGAGATAAGTGAGCAGATGGAAAATATCGGTTTCATGTTCGGCCAGGCAAATTATCTGTTGCGGACGATCATACCGGACCAGGCCGGCAACGATCTCCTTATCCGTTATCTGATAGAGAACGCCTATATCATTGATGAACTGTGGTATGAAACCGTAGAGGATTTTTTTACTGAACTCTATCCGGATGGAGTCGAAAAGGGCTACTGTATTGCTGCCGCAAGCTATAAGGAAGGCCACTGGCACGAACATGCCCTTGAGGCGTATGCAAAGGCCCTGGCTATCAATCCCTCCTGCAGTGAAGCAATCCGGAATATCTCCCAGCTGAAGGCGTTTATACGGGTAAAAGAAGAATTGATGGACCATGTTTCCTGATTTTCCTTGTTGTCGACGCCTGCGATTCCAATAACAATATGTAACTATTCAGGTGGAGCGGCAAACGTAGCCGAAATTCCATCCCGTAACTGTTCAGCAGTGCTTCAGATGTGCACAAGCAGGCTGACGAGCTATAGTGGGCTATGCGAGAAGGCCTGATCGTGTGCAGCTGGTGAGCGCAGCGAATGAGCGGATGGAGTGCTGCTGAATAGTTACAACAATATATTGACTCTTTGAAGAAGGTGTGCGAACATATTTTTTAGACATTTCCTAAAAGATTCTTTAACATATTGAGATAGTTCAAAAGGAGGGCATTCATGACGGTAAAAGTCGGGATTAACGGATTTGGGCGAATAGGCAGAAGTATGTTCCGGGCAATCGACCTGGATAAGACATTTTCCAATATTGAAGTGGTGGCTATAAATGATCTCACCGATATCAGCACCTCAGCGCACCTGTTGAAATATGACTCGGTTATGGGTGTGTATGATAAGGAGATCTCCTCGGATGAAAAGAGCATTACGGTGGATGGGCGCCATGTTGAGATCTTCAGTCACAGAAATCCAGCCGACATCCCTTGGGGGAACCTCGGCGTGGATTATGTTATTGAATCAACAGGTTTCTTCACCAACGCTGAAACAGCCGGCGCCCACCTTGACGCCGGCGCAAAGAAGGTTGTGATCTCCGCTCCAGCCAAGGGGAATATCAAGACGATAGTGATGGGTGTGAATGAAGATGAATATAATGCCGCAGAGCATCATATCGTCTCCAATGCATCGTGCACCACCAACTGCCTGGCGCCGGTTGCCAAGGTGATCATGGACCGTTTCGGCATCAGAAAAGGGTTGATGACAACGATCCACGCCTATACCAATGATCAGAGTTTACTCGATTATCCCCATTCGGACCTCAGAAGGGCAAGGGCGGCCGCGGTTTCCATGATCCCAACCAAGACCGGCGCTGCCGCTGCCGTATCGCTGGTCATCCCGGAGCTGAAAGGGAAGTTTGACGGGCTTGCGGTCCGGGTCCCGACCCCGAACGTATCGCTTGTCGATGTGGTCATGGAGGTGGAAAAAGAGACCACGATGCCGGAGGTGAATCAGGCCTTGAAAGAGGGCGCCAACAGGTATCTCGGCTATTCTGAAGAACCATTGGTCTCTATTGATTATCAGGGAAATCCGCACTCTTCCGTGGTCGATGCGATGTCGACTAAGGTGATCGGCAACATGGTCAAGATACTGTCCTGGTATGACAATGAGTGGGGGTATTCGAACCGCATGCTTGATCTGATCCTCCATATGGAATCTCAGAGTCCGTTATAACAACAAAATCGGCAAAGCCGTTTTTATGATCTTCGGTTGTGCCGCATGATACTGTAAAACCGTCAGGGTCTGTCGACTATAAAATACCCTGACGGTTTTTCTGTTTTTCCTTTTTGCTCATGAGCACAGAAAACGTAACACCTCTTGATTCAGACGCGCTCAAGGCGAACCTTCTGGAAACCGCTGTTGAGGTCGTGGTTGATCCTTCTTTTGCTGTCCTGACGGATATAGTCAAGGATTATAAGGGGATTGTCAGGGGCCTGGATCTGCTGCTCTATGAGGTCAGCCATCCTTTCCGGAACTGGAGTCTGATTCTTCCGAAGTACCGTTCCTTTGTCCTCAAAAATATCTCGTATTATCTGCAGCACCCTGACGGCCCTCAGGCCTTTGACCGATTTTCGAGTGTCTTTTTTACTGCCATCGATGAAACCGGCAAGAACGACACCCTCCGGTCATTGGCTATTGAATCCCTGCTGGCCTACGTTGAAAAACTCCTGCTGTCGCTGGAACCGCCTGCTCTGCCTGCTTATGAAAAGGTCCTGGCAGCCTGCTTTGAAAGACTCTCCCTGCTCGACGATTCGACCCTGATTCTTATGGTCCAGGGGCATCATCCGATGAAGAAGATTTCCACCATTATCCTGGAACTGGCCTGCAGGGACCAGAAGGAGACGCCTGAATCGCAACCGGCCATTGATCTGACCTCGGTTGCCGGACTGATGAAAAAGGTCCTGACGCTCAACTATGAGTACTGGCTGACTGAGGAAGACCCGTATTCCTGGTTTGCAACTGAATGCGGATCGCTGTGTAAAGGGCTTGCTGTCGAGAAGCTCTTTCATGCGATATCGCATGACAAGATCAGACACTACAGTGAAGTGTTATCTGCTATTGACGTTGGAACGTTGCCGGGAAAGGCGCTCGCTCAGTTGCTGGAACTCCCCT
>DAOVSZ010000160.1 GCA_030627725.1 Desulfobulbaceae bacterium | reverse complement strand
GTCGCCCCTGAAGGAAGTGCCGTTCCGGGGTGGGCACCAACATTATTAATCGAAAAATTTTTGCCGTCACCATATCAAAAAATGTTGATCCAGTAAAATGAAATTTTTTGAGCACCACTGAACTTCAGTCAAAATATTATTCATAACAGTGTGATACATAGTGTATACTGTAATGTATGGTGGTTCATGGAGAAAAATCCAAAAACAGACGTTATCGTTTGTCAATTAGGGTCTATCTTATTCTGATGAACATGATTCTTCTCTGCCTGCTCTTTCCGGCGGCTGGTTTTTTCTTAATGCAGCAATCTGCCCGTTTTCGGGATGTTCAGCTTGATCGAACCATCAACCAGATGCACCAGGCCCTGGAGAGCCGGGCCGCTACTCTGGCCCGCAGTCTCAGTTTGAGTGTAGGCGAGGCAGTGGCAGGATTTGATTTCAGCTTACTGTCCAATATTGCCGGTCAGCTGGTGGAAAACGATTCGGAGATTCTCTACTGTCTTATTATTGACCGGAATAAACAGATAGTGGTGCGGCATGGGCCTGAGGATTTGGATGTGTTGTTGCCCCTTGGTAAGAAGGGTTTTGAGGAGTTGCCGCAGGGAGAATTTTTGGCCTCTCTGCCGATAGATCAACCTGTTCCCGTCCATTTTGTAAAGAGTGAGGATGTCTTGGATGTGGTGGTTCCTGTTTATAGTGGGGATGAATTGTGGGGGGTGCTGCGATGTGGCCATTCTCTGGTTGGGTTGAACCGGGAGATCAGAGGCGTACAAAAGGAGTGGGCCTTCAAGATGAGCCAGTTCAAGCTCTATCTTCTCTCCACCATGGGCCTGTTTTTTGTTCTGGGTACCGGTGTGGCGCTGTTTATTACCAGATCTATCGGCCGGTCCATTGACGTGTTGAATATTGGTGTCAAACGGGTGGCCGGCGGAGATCTTGATCACAAGATTCGGGTGCAAGCCTTTGCCTGTGATGAATTCTTCAGCCTCTCCAACTCCTTTAACAGCATGACCCATAAGCTGCGGGATTCATATCGGCGGCTGGAAGAATACAGCCGTTCTCTGGAGGCCAAGGTGGCGGAGCGCACCAGGGAATTGGAGGAGGCTCAGGCCATCCTGCTCAGGCAGGCTCACGAGGCGGGTATGGCCGAGATGGCAGTAGGGGTTCTGCACAATATCGGCAATGCCATAACCCCGGCCAAGGTGGGGTTGTCCCTGGTTTTAAAACGGCTGGAGGAGAGCCCTCTTCGCACTGGTCTGGCCGGTTCCCTGGAGCCGCTGGCAACAATCATTGACCAGGATGCCCTGATATCCGAGGAGGAGAAGCAGAGGCTCTCTAAGATTATCTCTCTGATGCCAAAGGGTATCCGGGAGGAGTATGACCAGATAATTGCCGAGATCAGGAAGATCAAGGTCAAGCAGGAACATATTGAGGGAATTATCGGTTTGCAGATGCGTTATACTAAGCTGGTGGGCGACTTTGAACCGGTCGACCTTAACCGGCTGGTAAGCCATGCCCTGCAGATGCTTGATGAATCGCTGGCAAAAAGGGATGTGCGGGTGGTCATGAATACGGGGCGTCTACCGTTGATACGGGCCGAGGAGGCCAAGCTGTTGCAGATCCTGATCAATCTGATCAAGAACGGTTATGAGGCCATGGAGGAGACCCCTGTGGAGAGGCGGGAGCTGGTCATCTCCACCAGTTACGACCCCGGCGACCTCGGTCAGGTCGTTTTCAGAATTCAGGATAACGGCTGCGGCTTTGCCCCTGCCGACTGGGAAAAACTTTTTACCTTCGGCTATTCCTCTAAAGAGAGGGGGTCCGGTTTTGGTCTGCATTCCTGTGCCAACTATCTCATTGCCAATAAGGGTTCCATTGAAGCCCTCAGCGCCGGCCTTGGCAAGGGCGCTGAATTTGTCATCCGGCTGCCGGTTGATTCCGGGTAAGCGTTCACAGGCACCGTATCTCATCTGCACGCGCTCAGGGTGACCGGCATAGTACGGCTATAGCCGGTCACCCTGATCACGCACCCCAAGGGCACTTCCGTTGGGCGTACAGCTGCGGTGCCTGTGAACGCTTACATGCCGGGGGGCAGTAAGTTCGTACCCCTGGTGAATGGTTACGATTCCGGGATGATGGAGGAGTATGCCAAATCCACAAAGAACGGAAAGAAAAGGGATGAAACATAATAGACATATTATTGTCATTGACGATGACCGGGAGATCTGGCAGGCCTATAAGGCGGTGTTGGCACCGGATCCTGAGAGTCCTGATTCTACGATCCGGCAAATCAGGGAGCTGATGGGGGATCGGACATCGGATTTGTCTATTGATGAGGAGCGGTTTGAATTGGCCTTTGCCGCCCAGGGACAAGAGGGTTTTGGTCTGGTAAAGGAGGCCATGGAAAGCGATAGGCCCTTTGCCGTCGCCTTTATTGACGTGCGGATGCCTCCGGGCTGGGACGGCATGGAGACTGCCGTGCGGATTCGCCGGGTTGATCCCAATGTTGAAATCGTTATCGTCACTGCCTATTCCGACCGTTCCCGGTCTGAGATTGCCCGAGCCTTGGGAGATCCTGCTAAGTTTCTCTTTGTTCGTAAGCCTTTTGACGTTGAAGAGCTGAAGCAGCTGGCTGTTTCTCTGACTGAAAAGTGGAATATCACCCGCCGGGAAGAGGAGCAGCGTAACGTCCTGCGTCATTCCGAGGCCCGATTCCGGGCCTTGGTGGAAACCACCAGCGACTGGGTCTGGGAGGCGGACCAACAGGGCAACCTGACATATTGTTCGCCGGTTTCCGAGAGGCTTTTTGGATTCAGTTCCGAGGAACTGCTGGGTAAGAATATGTTTCGGGCTCTGGGAACAGAAGGTGAGGATACTGATGAATACCAGCAGGTCTTTGAGAACAATGTCAGGACAGCCTCTTGTTTTTACACCATCGAACACCGCTGCCGCCACCGGGATGGCCGGCTCGTTGTTATTGAATCCAGCGGCGCCCCTGTTCTTGGTGAGGATGGCAGGGTTGATGGTTTCCGGGGGATCGACCGTGATATCACCAGGCGGATTGAGGTAGAAGAGGAGAGGCGGCAGCTTGAGGTTCAGTATCGGCAAAGCCAGAAACTTGAAGCCTTGGGCACTTTGGCCGGGGGCATTGCCCATGATCTGAACAATATGCTGACGCCTATTCTGGGTTATTGTGAGTTAGCACGCTTACGCATCGGAGCGGATCATCCCCTGCAGGAATCTCTGGAAGCTATTGATAAAAGTGCCAGACGGGCCGCAGCTCTGATCCGGCAGATCCTGGCCTTCAGCCGCAAGCAGGTGATAGAATCAAGCTCTCTCAACCTCAACACCCTGATTACCGATTTTGCCAAGATGTTGCAGCGGCTCATTCGGGAGGATGTGGAGATGCAGTTTGATCTGGCCGATGATCTGTGGAATATTGAGGCTGATATCAGCCAGATGGAACAGGTGCTGCTGAATCTGGTGGTTAATGCCCAGGACGCATTTGTTGAGGGTGGCATGGTTATTGTCAGGACAGAGAATAAGGAGGTCTCCTACCTTTTTGATATTGAAAACAGAGTATTCAACGGTTTTTATGTGGTATTGTCAGTCATAGATAATGGCGCCGGCATTGATAAAGAGACCCTGAATATGATCTTTGATCCATTTTTTACCACCAAAGAGGTGGGAAAGGGGACCGGAATGGGGTTGGCTACAGTCCACGGTATTGTGAGACAGCATGGCGGCCATGTCAGGGTGGAAACCGCTCCGGGACAGGGGACCGGCTTTTATATCTATTTGCCGAAAGTAGAACAGCATGGGGAGCATCGTGATGAGATCGAGCAGCGTGAAGAGGTTGCGGGCGGTCAGGAAACGATATTGCTGGTTGAGGATGATCCCTCTGTTTTGCAAATGACGGAAATTCTTCTATCTGAAATGGGTTATACCGTGTTGAGCGCCGCCGATGGCAATGAGGGATTGGCCCTTTTCAAGGAGAGAGGGGCTGATATTGATCTGCTGCTCACTGATCTGGTCATGCCGGGAATGGGTGGCCGCACCCTGTCCGCAGCCATTAAGGAAATGAGGCCGGAATTCCCAGTTATTTTTATGACCGGTTACGATTTTAATCAGGAGTTCGATGGTCAGGCAGTGCGACAGGGGATGATCGTCCTCCAGAAGCCGTTTTGCCCCAAGGATTTGGCCGGTCTTCTTCGGAAGGCCTTTGAGAAAAATATCTCAAAAAAATTTTTTGCTCCCTCCGGATGAAGATGGTTAGAGCCCTTAGTCAAATCGCTCGCCGGCATATGGAAGCGAACCCAGGCCTTCTATGTATTCCCTGCCCACAATACCGACAATGAAGTACTCTTTGGTAATCGGATCGGATCGGAATCGTTTCATTATGCGGAAATTTTTGATCTGTTTTGACGATGAAACGTGTATCCGTTGGCCTGTGCAATGGATTTTCTCACCATCAATCTTGATGAATTGACCCTCAATAGGTTGGATGGGAACATCGCGCTCAATAATTTCAAGCACCTTTTTTTCAAGCTCGGTCAGGGAAAATTTTGGTTTTTTGCGAAAGCCGATAACAAATCCGTGCCTGACGTTGGAGTGTACGTCAGGTGTTTCGCCATACACCTTCTTTATAATCTGAAGGGTGATGTCTTCGGCCGAATGGGCCATCAGGCGGTATTTCATGTTCTTCATAACCTCTTTCCTCACCTCAATAGGAGAGGGGCCGAATACGGTCGGTCGAAAGACACGGACTTCATCGCTGATTGCAAAGAGCAGCTGTGCATTGTATCCAAGGGCCTTATAGATGAGGTCGAAATGTTCGACTATTACCCGGCGGCCATGTGAAACAGCATGAACCACCGCGTCACGGATCTCATACATCTGGCGGAATGCGGTTTCATAGCGGACATCAATATGAAAGGTATGTCCGGAGAAGAAGTCATTTTCCGAGAAGTCAAAAAGAGGGGTGGCCGGGTTGTTGATGCCGTCATCCTCATTGGTCAATTCGAGGCCCGGGAAGAGGCCTCGGATAAGGGTGGATTTGCCCGCGCCTTCAGCGCCGATTATCCCTATCAAGAGATCCGTTGAATAGAGATAGCGCAGGGAAAGTTTCTTGGCAAGTTCATACATCCTGCGCCTGCCGAATGGCGCTATATACGTGGCTGAACTCAAGTATTCATTTTCAACACTCATCTCTGTTTGTTCCTTAACAGCGTCAACGTACGCTCCATCTCGTTTCGCATGATCATGCACCCTTCATCAAATCCCATGCCGGGTTTTGCCAGCATGCGCTCCGGGCGGGCGGCCAGGGCTACGTGGGCGCAGGTTCGGGCCGAGATGTCGGTCTCGTTGCAGGTTCCGCCTTGATAGGACTGCATTCCGTGCGATTTGCAGTAGAGGATGCTCTCTACGATGTTGTGGATACTGCCCAGGTCCGGCGTCTTGATCTGGACCATGTGGCAGCATTCGGTATCCGTAAAGTCCTTTATGTCCTGCAGGGTATTGCACCATTCGTCGGCAACGATTTCAACACCTGAACCAAGGGCTGTGAGACGATCCTTGATCTTGCCCAGCGCTTCTATCTGGGGCTCCTTGGCTTCCATGTCAACAGGACCTTCGATGTAGAGTTTGAACTCCATGGCATGCTTTTCTAACGATGCCACATAGTCTGCCACGCGATCCGTGTCATTGTCGAAGATTTCGCCTATATTGCCGTACACGTCGATGTGGAGGTCCGGCCGGTACTTTGAATCTACCCGAAGGCGTCTTATTCGTGCGACAAGCCATTTAATGTATTCCCGAAGTTTGTTGCCGTCGACTCCCAGCTTGTCGGGAATGTTGTTGATCAGGCCGTGCGGCAGGACATCCACATGCTTTATGATCATCTTGTCAACGCTTTCATAGCGGTTGTCTCCGGTCTGTCCGAACAGAGGCACGGGTTCAAGGATGAGCGGCAGATTGTATTCATCGCACAATACTTCAGCTTTCTGTTTCCTGCCTGCCCTGGCAACAGCATCCAGTAAGGCCTGGCTCAGGCCGTAGCGAATGGCCGTGTGCATCTGCTTACCGTCAAATTCCAGAATGTCGATCCATTCCGCGAGTCTTTTAAAGGAATCCAGATCCTCTCCCTTTAGCAGCGGAGCAATTTTGTTATTTAAAAACGGCAGGTATGTGTTGGCCAGGAAAAGGGGATCACGGCCGCCTGCGCCTGAATACTGCACCGCGGCGGCATCGCCGAAGGCCACATCATCGTTCTCCAGTACAAGCATGATGGAAATAGATTCGCCGGCCTGACGGATCTTGGAAAAGCCGGAGGTGACTGGCTCGCCTTCATAGGTGAAACCGTCGTGTCTGACTCCCTGTTTTATGGCGCGTTGGTCGTCAAAGAAAAATCCCGTTATTCCAGGTGAAAAAAGAGCCTTTTTGATTTTCATGGTC
>DAOVSZ010000009.1 GCA_030627725.1 Desulfobulbaceae bacterium | reverse complement strand
GAGAAATATTATCCTCTTAAATACCGATACCCTGGTGTCAAAAGAGCTGCTGCAGGAGGTGAGGGACCTGGCAAAGATCGATGACGCCATGGTTCTTGATCTGCCGTTGTTGATTAACGAGGCATGATTTTTTCTTCCACGAGTGAAAGAAAGGGTGCGACAGGATGAGTGACAAAAAGGACCAGGCCGGAGACAAGACGACGCAGGAGAATAAGAACAATGCACACGTGATGCCGGAGGTTACGTTTGCCGCCTTTATCATGTCTTTGAGCACCTCAGCCCTGTATCATCTCGGCGAAATCGCAGACCCCTCGTCAGGCAAGACCCATCAGGACCTGGTCCTTGCGAAACATACCATTGACACCTTGAGTCTCCTGCATGAAAAGACGAAAGGAAATTTGAACGATGAAGAGAAAGGGCTTCTCGAGAACATCATGTACGATCTCAGGATGCGGTACGTGAATCTCGAACGATAAAAAAAGTCGGCAGCACGGCTTTTCAACCTGATTTTCTTTTTTTTGAGGAAATCAGGTTTTTATTTTTAACTCTTAACTGAGTGAAGACAGTGATTGCACAAAAGCGGATAAAGGTCGAGGCGCCGGCCAAGATTAATCTTTATCTTCGTATTATAGGGCGTCGGCCTGATGGTTATCATGATATTGATTCAGTGATGCAGAAACTTTCGCTTCACGATGTTCTTACCATCTCTCTTGCTGAACAGAAGGATGTCCGTCTGTCCTGCCCCGGGTCCGATCTGCCGGAGGATGACAACAACCTCGTTTTCCAGGCAGCGGATACATTTCTTAAAACCGTAAGTATAAAGGCGGGAGTTGATATTGTCCTTCTCAAGAGAATACCGATAGCAGCAGGTCTGGGAGGAGGAAGCAGCGACGCCGGCGCGGTTATAAGAGGGATGAATGCATTGTTCGGGACAGGCCTTGGAACTGAGGAATTGATAACGATTGCGGCGCCGCTGGGAGCTGATGTCCCTTTTTTTGTAACGGATTACGGCGCGGCACATGCGTCCGGCATAGGGGAGATACTGAACCGGGCCGAATCTCTTCAAAACTGCTGGATTCTTCTTGTGAACCCTGGTTTCCCTGTGTCCACAAAATGGGTTTATGATAATTTTGCGTTGACAACAGGGTCTAATCCATATATCTTACGCCCCGAAACAAAACAGAGTAAAAATGACGCCATATCCCATAAATGCACAACCACATTCCGGAACGATCTCGAGTCGGTGACCATTGATCGTTATCCTGAAATCGGCGGCATAAAAGATGCTATGCAGGCCAGTGGGGCGTTTGACGTATTAATGAGCGGAAGCGGCCCGACTGTTTTCGGCCTGTTTGCAAAACATGCCGACGCTGTCAGATGTTTTGAAAGATTCAGGCAGCGTTATGATGACAATGTTTTCATTACCCGACCTCTTACAGATAACCCACAAAAATTGACAATGACGCAGTATCATTAAATTCTGGTAGACGTGGAGTTATTGCCATAATTTTTCAGGTTTCGTGTTGGGGCGTCGTCAAGTGGTAAGACACTAGCCTTTGACGCTAGTATTCACAGGTTCGAATCCTGTCGCCCCAGCCATATTTTTTGGAATATCACAAGGACATTCCGCAGAATAGAGGTGTTTTAGAACAATGTTAAATGTAATCAAGGTATTTACAGGCAATGCCACTCCGAAGCTGACGGAAGATATTTGTGATTATCTCAAGATTCCCGTTTCAAAGGCAGAGGTTCGCAGGTTCAGCGACGGCGAGATTTTTGTCGAGATCGGTGAGAATGTCAGGGGAGCGGATGTGTACATAGTCCAGTCGACCTGTCCACCGGTCAATGATCACCTGATGGAACTGGTTATCATGGTTGATGCGTTGAGGCGCGCGTCAGCAAGAAGAATTACCGCCGTTGTCCCATACTACGGTTATGCGCGTCAGGACAGGAAAGTCGCTCCGAGGGTGCCGATAACAGCTAAGGTTGTGGCTGAAATGATGATGGCCGTCGGAGTAAGAAGGGTATTGACCATGGACCTTCATGCCGGCCAGATACAGGGTTTTTTCAATATCCCGGTGGACAACCTGTTTGCCGCGCCGATCCTGTTAGAATATATCAAGACACAGTTTTCTGACAATGTTGTCATGGTTTCTCCTGATGCCGGCGGCGTTGAAAGGACCAGGGCCTTTGCCAAGAGACTGAATGCGCAACTGGCAATTATTGATAAAAGAAGGGAAAGGGCGAATGTTTGCCAGGCGATGAGTGTTATCGGTGAAGTTGCGGGCAAGGTTGCCATCCTTCTTGACGACATGGTTGATACGGCAGGCACATTGTGCTCAGCCGCGGATATATTGGTGGAGGCCGGGGCAAAAGAGGTGTATGCATGCTGCTCCCATGGTGTGCTTTCAGGCCCTGCCATAGAACGAATCAATAACTCCCAGATAAAGAAATTGGTTGTTACGAACAGTGTCCCCTTGCGAGGGGCGGCTGTAGACTGTGACAAAATTATTGTTCTCTCTATTTCCGAGTTGCTTGGAGAGGCGATCAGCAGAATACATTCAGATGACTCAGTAAGTTCATTATTTGTGTAATAAGGAGGATTTTATAATGAGACAGGTTAATATGACTGCGGAGATTCGGCAGTCTTTTGGAAAGGGTGCAGCCCGGACTTTCAGACGGGAAGGGATGACACCGGCGGTACTGTATGCTATAGGGTCTGAGAGTAAGGCATTGAAGCTTGATACCAAATCTTTCACCCAGGCGCTCTTAAGTTTTCATGGCCAGAATGCCGTTATTACCTTGGATATGGGGGAGGAAAAGCGTCATGTCATGGTCAAGGAAATTCAGACCGATCCGATTCACGATACCCTTATGCATGCCGATTTTTATGAAGTCTCTCTGGAGGAGTCCATTGCCTTACCGGTGGTCGTCCAGTATGTCGGCAAGGCAAAGGGTGTTGATCTGGGTGGAGTGCTGCATATCGTCAGAGACAAGGTGATGCTGAAAGGGCTTGTGCTGGAGCTCCCGGATGTTATTGAGGTTGATGTGACCGCTCTTCTCATGGGCGATAGAATAACCTGCGGGGAGCTTGCCTTGCCTGGAAATGTGTCTCTTGTAGAGGATGAAAATGCTCTCTGTGTCTCAGTTATTGAACCGAGCAAGGAAGTAGAAGAAGTTGTGGAAGAGGAGGAAGAAGCCGCAGCAGAGGGTGAGGCAGAGGGTGAGGCAGAGGGCAAGGCAGAGGGCAAGGCAGAGGATACTAAAACCCGGGAAGCAGCTCCTGAAGAATAACGTTTTGGAAATGTAATCGTAAAAAGTCCGTATGCCTTTTTACGAGAAATTTCAGAGTGATCAAAAAAGCCGAATGCGGGGGGGCCCGAGTTCGGCTTTTTTTGTGTTTTTTCGATGATAGAGGGAAATATGTACTTACTTGTCGGTCTTGGGAACCCTGGTTTGAAGTATGCATCGACACGTCATAATGCCGGTTTTGAGTTTATCGAGCATTTTGCCGGACGCCACAAGGTGAAATTTATTCAGTCACCATGGCAGGCACGGCAGGGTGAGATGATTTACAGGGGGAAGCAGGTCGTTCTGCTTACGCCTGAGACTTTTATGAATTTGAGCGGTACGGCTGTTCAAAAGGTGGCTGAAGAACGGAGCATTTCAGCTGGACAAATTATAGTCGTACACGACGATCTTGACCTTCCTGTGGGAAGGTTGAAAATTATTAAGAATCGTGGCGCAGGTGGTCATAAGGGGGTCGCGTCCATAATTCAACATCTCAATACTAATACTTTTATACGTGTCAGAATAGGTATTGGAAGGCCGGAAACAGATGAGCCGGTTGAAGAGTTTGTTCTCTCGACTTTCAGTGTTGATGAAGAGAAGGCTCTTGGTGCTGTGTTTATTGATGCCGAGGCGGCTGTCTCGCTTATTTTTGAAAAAGGGGTTGAGGCCGCAATGAACCAATTCAATTCGAGAAAGAACCTGTGCTCAGAAGAGAAAGAGTAAGGGTTTTTTATATGATTCCTTTGATATTTATGAAAAGTATGTTATATTTCTTTTTCATTCCTGTAGTAGGTTTACCTCTCAACACTTGTTAGTGTTTCCATTTTTTTCCAAGAGGAGGTCGTCTCGTGTTTAATATTGGGGATATGGCAGTATATCCTGCTCATGGCGTCGGTCGGATTGAGTCGATTGAGCAGCGGACTGTCGGGGAAGAGAAGAAATCGTTTTATGTAATGCAGGTTCTCGATTCCAGTATGGTCATAATGATTCCAACAGAATCCAGCGAAAATGTCGGGTTGCGAACTATCATACCTTCCTCTGAGGTCAAAAAAGTCTATGATATTCTGAAGAAGAACAATGTTGAAATTCCATCCCAACCGTGGAACCAGCGGTACCGGGAATATATGGAAAAGATAAAAACCGGATCTGTTTTTAAAATTGCCACTGTTCTGCGTGACCTGTATCTGCTGAAGGAGGACAAGACCCTTTCCTTCGGAGAACGCAAGATGATGGACACGGCCAGAAATCTTCTGGTTAAGGAATTGGCAATTGCCAATCACGATAAGGAAAAACAGATCGAACAGAACATTGAACAGATCTTCGCATAGTTCCGTTTCCTCTTTGCAAGAGTTCACCAGCACCTCATCTTCGTCCGTTTTGAACTTCTCGCATAGAGGGGCTATAGCTCGAAGTCCCAGGTAAGCGAGGAACGAGACTCCGAACGAACGAATCTAAGGCACTGGTAAACTCTTACAGCTCTGAGTTTTTCCTAGGTTATTAGCCTCTTTGTGAACTATTACTCCTCTTTTACGTTTACTGTAGATTCAGATCACGCCGGACAACGGCTTGATATCTTTCTTGCTCGACAAAATCAGCTGGAAAGTTTTACCCGGTCAAGGGTCCAGAATTTGATCCGATCCGGTCATGTTCTGGTCGATGATCAGCAACGAAAGTCTTCCTATCGGCTGCAGGCCAAAGAGGTCCTTGCCGTAACAATCCCCCCTTCTCTCCCTTCCGATCTGGTTCCTGAAGAAGTCCCTTTTTTAATAATTCACGAAGATGAAGATTTACTGGTCCTTTCAAAACCACCGGGCCTGGTCGTACATCCATCAGCCGGCCACGCCTCGGGTACGCTGGTGCATGGTCTCCTTCACTACTGCAAGGACCTCTCCGGTATCAGTGGTGAAATGCGTCCGGGCATCGTTCATCGGCTTGATAAGGACACATCCGGTTTGCTCGTTGTTGCTAAAAACGACCAGACACATCATGCACTGGTTGATAAGTTTAAATCCAGACAGGTTAAAAAGATATACCATGCTATTCTAGATGGCAGTCCAGCACAGGGCCAGGGCTCAATTGATCTTCCGATCGGCCGTCATCCTGTCAGCAGAAAAAAGATGGCTGTCCTGGAAAAGGGCGGCCGTGAGGCAGTCACGAAATGGAAGGTGCTTGAGAGGTTTGCAGCATCTTATTCGTATGTTGAAATAAAAATTATGACCGGCAGGACACACCAGATCCGTGTTCATATGGCATCACAGGGTCATCCGGTGGCCGGGGACACTGTCTATGGAAGGAAGAAGAAAGGTCCTTCGGATATAGAAATCAATCGGCAATGTCTGCACGCATATACCCTTGCCTTTGATCATCCGCGGACCGGTGAACGAATGCGTTTTGTCGCGCCGCTATGGCCTGATTTTAAAGAGGTGCTGGATGCGTTGCGGAAGCGCTATAGAGTGACAAGTGAAGAGTGACAAGTGAAGAGTGACAAGTGAAGAGTGACAAGTGACAAGTGACGAGTGACGAGTGAAGAATTCTGACTCCTGGATTCTGAATTATGGTTTATACGTATCGCTGCTGTACATTTTTTTAAGTTTTGTGATTTTCGTTTCCAGCTGTTTGGGAAGCGTGAGTCCGTAACGGTCGCAATACTCAGCTATCATCCGGTGGGTGTTGAAGATAGGACAATTCAAGGCCAGATTCATGATGCATTTGTCGAGATATTTGGGCCGCAGTTCCTCATTGTAGAAGGTTTCAAGGACATCAGAAAAAATCTTATAAAAAGATTTCGAGTCTTCGGCATAGAGAAGAGAAGATGGATCTTCGCTCAGTGACGTGTCTTCTATGGGTTGCTCATAACCGAATTTCCAGCCTGTTTTGCCGCCGTGGTAGCCTTCGACCCACCAGCCGTCCATAATGCTTATATTAGGGACCCCGTTTAATGCCGCTTTCATTCCACTCGTGCCGCTTGCCTCAAGCGGTCTTTTAGGGCTGTTCAGCCATGCATGCGCTCCTGCTACCATCAATTTGGCTATGTTCATGTCATAACCGGGAATAAAGACAAGCTTTGCCATGCCGTTACTTTTCTCATAAAGCTCTTCCTGGGTGTCGAGTATCTGCTTGATGAGAATCTTTCCCGGTTCGTCGGATGGATGCGCCTTGCCGGCAAAGATGAAATTGACCGGATGATCGTAACCGGTAATCATATCCGAAAGAGTATCTATGTCTTCAAATATCAGGTCTGCTCTCTTATATGTTGAAAATCGTCGGGCAAAACCGATTGTGAAGTGATGCGGATCAAGAGAACACTCTTTTTCATCCAGATGAGAAAGGAAGTTTGGTGGATCAATCCAGGTTTCCTGCATCTGTTTTCGATGGTTGATCAGCATGTCATTGACGTAATCGGTGAGCTTCCGGGTGTCGGCAAACCAGGCTTGGTCCATATAGGTCCTGAACTTTTTGTTTTTGATAAGCTGCATTGCCTCGGCAAAAACACTCGGGTCATTCTGCCAGTTGTCAAGCTCAGGAAAGCTGTTGTAGAGTTCTGCTTTTGAGTCACTGATCCACGTCAGATGATGAACACCGTTTGTGATCGCGGTAATTTTTTCGGCATACTGAGGAAACTGTTTCATGGTAACTTTTTTGTGCAATCGACTGACACTGTTGGTTGCCCTGTTTACCTTCATCGCCAGGGCGGTAAAGTTAAAGAAATCCGGTTGATCTTCATCCTGGGCCAGCAGGCGCAGAACTCTCTGGCAAAAGGAGTGTCCGAGTTCCGCATACAGGTTTTTTTCAAAACGATCATGCCCGGCTTTTACCGGCGTATGAATAGTATAAACAACCCGTTTGGAAACTTTTTCAGCCGCAGCTGCGATATCATCGTTGCTCGCAATTATTGTATAATCCGGGCCGAGCTTTGATTGAAGCTCATCTGCAATGAGGTGCAGGACAACAACAACACCATGCTGTTCATTGAGGTGGATTGTTTTTGAGGTGATACCCAGAGTTTTCATTAAGACCGTGACGCTGGACCCCAACAGACGTCTCTGAATTGCCTTTGAACGCTCGGAACTGCTGTCGTAGAGGTTCTGGGCCGCATCTTTGATCCAATCCGGCGTGGAGGGAAGGGCATAGTCGAGGAGAATCTGTGGAACAAAAAAATCCAGGTTGTTGTTGACTTCCAGCTTGATCCAGACCTGGGCTGTGGCAGTAATTTTTGTGTCGTCGCGGTCATAAAATGGAATTTCGATCTCAAGTGGTTTTTTTTTGTTTTTTGGATCGTTCAGGCGATAAAGGGTGGGGGTGCTTTCCGGCTCCCAGCCTTTGGCCCATGCAATCTGCCCAAGTTCTGAATCGACGAGTTGCGAAAAATAACCTTTACGATAAAGCAGGGATATTGCTACTGAAGGGATTTTGTTGTCGGCAAGGCTTTTTAAGGTATCGCCGGCAAGAATTCCCAGCCCCCCGCCGTAATTTGGAATCTTGACAGGTCCGTTAAGGAATTTTTTTATAAAAGAGTCAAGCTGAGGGTCTGTACTGCCGGTAATGTCAACCTCCTGGAGTCTTTTTTTAATCGGGTGAAAAACATCTCGGTCCGCACCGATTTCCATTGATATATAGGTGACGGAATTTCCTTTTGATGAAGTCAGATTTTTCCAGACAGTATCAACAACCTCCTGTGAAACCCCGAAAAATGTTCCATACATGGTGGTTGCGAGCATGTTTTGCAGTATCTTGTTTTTATCAACAAGTTTTTTTCGTGAATTTTTCATAGAGTGGGTGATTTCAGATAACTCTTAAGGTATGGCTGCAGAATTAGTCTAAACGCCATGCTGTAGCTGTTCTGCAGTGCTCCAGGTAAGCGAGGAACGAGACTCCGGATGGGTGCTGCTGAACAGGTACGATTTCAGCAGGAGAGAGATGTCAAAGCTCCAGAAAATATAATATGAATTTACATGTTATTCTACGGATAATTTCTTTTATTATCAATGAGAAAAAAATGATCTCTCCTTATCTTTAAAAAAACGTTGAATTTTCCTTTAGTTTTCTATATCGTAAGATAGATTTTAACTTGCTTTGTAAGCATAATATGATAGTTAGTTGGGGTATGGAATATATATTCCGATCAGTTCAAGAGTTGAAAGACGTAAAAATTTTAACGGAACCGACACAACAAACAGAAAATTTGTCACGGTTTAACTATACTTCAGGAGGAGTAGGTATGATAAGAAAGGATACTGTTCAGTTTCTGCTCATTGGCGCTTTATTTATGTCTCTAACCTTTTTTGCCGGCGGGTGTGCGAAAAAAACCGTTATGACTGATGACGAGATGAAGGCGGCTCAGGCGGAGAAAGCTGCTGCTGCCAGACAAGGCATTGGAAGCGAAGAATCCCTGGAATCAAAACCTTGGGGAAGCGGACCGTCAAGGGTCCTTGAAGGAAGAACGAGCGCTCCAATGGTACCGGTTTATTTTGATTATGACAGATCAAATATCCGTCAGAACCAGGTGGCGAGAATACAGCGGAATTCCGAATTGATGAAGGAAAACACCCGAGCGACAATACGCATTGAAGGAAATTGCGATGAAAGAGGGACAAACGAATACAATATGGCCCTGGGTGAGCGCCGTGCCATGAGCGCAAAAAAATACATGAAGAATCTTGGTGTTTCAGGAAACAGGATCAAGACAATCAGCTATGGAGAAGAAAGGCCGTTAAATCGTGGACATGACGAATTGTCCTGGTCACAGAACAGGCGTGGCGATTTTGTTATAGCAAACTGATCACTTTAATTGAGGCACTTTTAAACGGGGTGGGGAGAGAAGTTTTTGTCCTGATCCCGTTTTTTTATTTCGTGGATTCAAATCGGTTAAAAATTTCAAATATCTTTGGCTGGATTTACACTTACTATAATCAACAGGAGTTACATTTATGTATTTCAAAAGAGGTATGATTCTTTTTGTCCTAGGGCTGTTCATGATCTTTTTCTTAAGCGCGCCACTTTATGCAGCCCAGAGTGAAATTAAAATCGGCACAGTCAGTCTTCTTGCCGTTGTTACAAAGTCTCAAGCCGGGCTTGAGGCCAAAAAACTCATTGAGACAAAGGCGTTGGAGTTACAGAAGAAATATCAGGGCGATCAGATGGAACTCAATAAGATGCGTGATGAGATTGAAAAGAAAAGTTCTGTCTGGAGCATGGAAGTCCGCAGTAATAAGGACCGTGACTATCAGAAAAAGCTTCGTGAACTGCAGTTGAAGTCGGAAGATGCCAGGTTTGAACTCCAGCAACTGGATAATAAATTGATGGGTCCTTTACGAAAGGACCTTCATGAAATTATTGCTGAAGTTGGGAGGCGGGAAGGCTTTACAATTATCCTTGAGAAGACCAAGATGGGTATAAATTCTCAGACGGGACTGCTCTTTGCCGACGAATCGATTGACATCGGCGATCTTATCCTCCAAGAACTCAATGCCCGCGCCGGAGGTGCACAGTAAACAATACAGATTTGTAATTGAGCATTAAGGAGATATCTAGAGATGGCCAGAAATGTATTGATCTTTGATGAGTCTTTTATGCAGCGAAGGATTATCCAGTCTATGATTCTGGCAAATCTTGACGATATTAACGTCTTTCAGGCAAAAGATGCAGAAGATTTTGAGGAACAACTGGAGAGGGAAACTCTGCAGCTCGTGTTTTTTAACTGGTATGTCGCCAAGATGGACTGGAACGCTTTTTTTGAAGGGAAGAAAAATAAGTCCGCAGGCCGAACCATCCCCTTTGTTCTCCTGGCGGCGAATGATGAAAAAAAATTAATACTTGAGGCCCAGGGCGCCGGGGTAAAGGATTTTCTGGACATACCGTGCTCTCCCGAGAGTTTTGCCGATACGATCAATCTTCTCTGTAACCCGGTAAATATGCGGAAGACAAAGAGGTACAGTCTTCCTGCCACGACAGCTGTTTTTCAGCAGGATTCTGAAAAGTTTGACGCGGCGATCATTAATATCAGCCAGGGCGGTATCTTGTGTGAAATGGAATATTCCGAGAAATTCAATCTGAACAAGACCGTTATGATTGCAGTCATTGTTCCGATTGGAGAGAAAGAGGTCGTCTTGAATGGATTGATTGCAACATTTACCAGTATAACCGTTATTGAAAAAAATCCTGACTTTACCCAGAAGAAGATCAGAATAGCGTTCCGGTTTTTGATTGTCCCGCCGGACACTCAGCCCTACATGGACACTGTTCTGGAATATGCCGAGGGCCTTGAGAGCAGTATGTGATGCTCTACTTCGAGCAAGTTTATCCCGCCGATGGCGGGATTGACAGTTTCCAGTAAAAAAAGTCCTTTTAACCGTAAACCGTAAACCGCAGTTATTCCTTCATCCCTACCAGGTCAAGCGTCGTTTTTGTGATCGAGGCGATATCGATTTTGGTTTCTTTCCGCAAGACATCCTGTGTTCCCTGTTCAATAAAATGGTCGGGAAGCCCGAGAATCCGTGTTTGAACATCATTGAGCCCATGAACGGCAAACAGTTCGAGGATGGAGCTGCCGAAACCGCCCATGCGGGCATTTTCCTCAACCGTGACAACCTTGCCGGTCTTTTTTGCCCAGTCCAGTATGAGTTTTTCGTCAAGAGGTTTGATGAATCGGGGGTTGATGACCGCTGCGTCAATGCCTATCTTCTGCATCCCGTCGGCCGCCTGCAGGGCAGGACAGACCCGGTTTCCTATTGGAAGCAGAAGCACATCCTTTCCTTCCTTGAGGAGTTCGCCCTTGCCGATTGGAATTTTGTTGAAAGTTGATGAGAGCTTGACTCCCTCTCCGGCGCCACGTGGATATCTGACAGCTGCGGGACCTGGATAGTTAATGGCCGTATAGAGCATGTGCTGCAGTTCGCATTCATCCTTTGGGGCCATGAGGACCAGATTTGGAATAAAACGGAGAAAGGAAATATCAAAGACCCCATGATGTGTCGGGCCGTCACCTCCAACCAACCCGCCCCGATCAATAGCAAAGGTGACAGGTAATTTTTGCAGACAGACATCATGGATGATCTGGTCTATTGCGCGCTGTAGAAATGTTGAATAAATAGCGACAACAGGCAGCATCCCTTCCGTGGCCATGCCGGCGGCAAAGGTAACAGCGTGTTGCTCGGCGATCCCGACATCGAAAAATCTTTCCGGAAAGCGTTTTGAAAAGGGGATGAGGCCGGTCCCGGCGGGCATGGCTGCGGTAATGGCCACGATACGATTGTCTTTTTCCGCCATCTCGGTAATGGCGCCGCCAAAGACCTCGGTATACGAAACCGGTCCGGGAGGCGACTTGACAGGCGCTCCGGTGGCAACGTTAAACGGTCCCAGGCCGTGATAGTCTCCCGGCCTCTCCTCAGCCGGCGGGTACCCCTTGCCCTTGGTGGTCAGGACATGGACAAGGACCGGACCTTTGCTGAAGTCTCTGACATTTTTCAGGGTCTCAATGAGTGCCTCCAGGTCATGGCCTGAAATGGGTCCGATATATTCGAATTTGAGGGCCTCAAACAGCATGCCCGGAGTGAAAAAACTTTTCAGACTTTCTTCGCTTTTTTTCAGCACCTGGAGGATATTTTCACCAACATTGTGAAATGATTTGAGAAAATTCTCCAAATCCCTTTTGAGGCGAACGACATGCTTGCCGGAGAGCTTTCTGCTCAAGAAACTTGACAGGGCGCCGACATTCGGCGAGATGGACATTTCGTTGTCATTCAGGATCACGATAAGATTTTTGCCGAGATGCCCTGTCTGATTAAGGGCCTCGAATGCCATGCCGCCGGTCATGGACCCGTCACCGATGACAGCTATGGATTTGTTCTTCTCAGACTTCAGATCACATGCGGTTGCAATACCGAGACTTGCCGAGAGTGACGTACTGCTATGCCCGGTATCAAAGGTGTCGTAGGAGCTTTCTTCGCGTTTGGGAAAGCCGCTGATGCCTTTGTACTGGCGCAGGGTGTGAAACCTCTCCCTCCGTCCTGTTATCAGTTTGTGCGCATACGACTGGTGGCCGACGTCCCAGATGATTTTGTCATCAGGGGTACTGAAGACAAAATGTAAAGCCAGGGTCAGTTCTACAACACCGAGACTGGGCGCAAGGTGGCCGCCGGTCTTTGAAACGGTCTGGATGATTTCCTCGCGGATTTCCGCTGCAAGCCGTGGCAGAACGGTTTTGGACAAGAGACGCAGTTCATGGGGCGACGAGATAGAGGATAGCAATTGGGACGAGTGTGTCATAACCAGTTCAACTCCTTCTGGAAAGTATATAGTAGGCAAGTTCTCGTAAGGGTTCTGCCTTGTTGTCAAATTCTGAAAGCGATTTAAGAGCTGCATCAACGGTTTCTTTGACCATCTCTCGTGATTTATCTACTCCGAAAAAAAGAGGGTAGGTGGCCTTGTTCCGTTCTGCATCGGATCCGGCGGCTTTTCCAAGTTCCTCTTCAGTGCCTACGACATTCAGTATGTCATCGACGATTTGAAAAGCAAGGCCCAGTTTTTCACCATATCCTGTCAGCGCCTCAAACTGTGAGTCTGAAGCATGCCCTATAACCGCCCCGGTCTGTATCGATGCTGTTATCAAGGCGCCGGTTTTGCAACTGTGAAGGTACTGCAGGGTCTCAAAAGGAATTTCCTTCCCCTCGGATGCCAGATCAATGGACTGGCCGCCAACCATACCATATGGGCCGGCGGCATGTGCGAGTATATGGATTATGCGCAGTGATTCATCAGGCGTGAGGAGTGCGGTGAAATCATGTCTGCTCATCAGTTCGAAGGCAAAGGTCAGGAGCCCGTCTCCTGCCAGAATGGCGGAAGCTTCACCGAAGACCTTGTGATTTGTCGGTTTGCCCCTCCGAAGATCGTCATTATCCATGGCAGGGAGATCGTCGTGGATAAGGGAATAGGTATGGATACACTCTATTGCGCAGGCGATGGAGACCGCCGGCGGCGCCGGGTCACAGTCGAGCGCTTCAGCCGCGGCAAGGCACAGTATCGGACGAATGCGTTTGCCGCCGGCCATAAGGCTGTATCGCATGGCCGCAAAATGGTCTGTAAGAAGGCCATCTGTCTGCAGCAGCGTCAGAAGCTCATTTTCAACCAGTTCGCGTTTTTCAGTAAGATATTTTTTAATATCCATAAGTTCCGGTCTATTGGTCTTGCTCGTTATAATCAAAGGGCACAGCCTTTAATTTGTCATTTTTTTTGAGCAGTATATCAACCTTTTTCTGGGCCTCATCAAGTTTGCTGCCGCAGAATTCGGCAAGCTTTATCCCTTCATCGAAATTTTTCAAAGATGATTCAAGGCTCACCTCTCCCTCTTCAAGTTCTCTGGTTATTTCCTCCAGCCTCTGCAGCGCATCTTCAAAGGTTTTTTTTGCCATTGGGTATTTCCTTTCAGGAATTAATGTTTTGTCAAACTCTTAATAATATATAAAATGTTTTCAATGGGCAACGTCTTTAAAAAAAAAGATGGGTATGGTAGATTCTTTAGAATCCAGAATCCAGAATTCAGGAGAGACTTTCTAAAAACACTCCATTCTGGCTTCTGACTCCTGGCTCCTGAATTCTTTTTTTCTGAACTTATGCCGACTCGATTATCCGAACAGATACAAAAATTTACAGCCTGGCTCTCAGTTGAAAAGGGCTATTCCCCTCATACAGTTTCCGGCTACGAGCGGGATCTTGTTGCATTTGCGTCTTTTGTGGGAGACGATATTGAGGCTGTGTCGATCTCGTCACAGCTTGTGCGTGAGTTTGTCTATATTTTAAACAGCAGAAACAAGGCTTCCTCAGTGGCCAGAAAGTTGTCCGCACTGCGTACTTTTTTTCGGTTTCTTGTGAGAAATAAAGTCATTACAATAGATCCGTCAAGCAGCATATCTACACCCAGGCAGGCAAGCTATCTGCCTGTTTATCTCTCTGTTGATGAGGTCTTCAGCCTCATGGAGGAGCCTGGCGAAGACGATACCTTTGCTGCCCGTGACAGGGCAATTTTAGAACTTTTATATTCTTCCGGTATGCGCGTGGCTGAATTGACAGCCCTTGATATGAAGCACCTTGATTTTCAATCAGAAATGGTTAGGGTTACCGGGAAAGGAAATAAGGAGCGGTTCGTACCTGTCGGCAGACCGGCAATAGCTGCGGTAAACGAATATCTTCCGCAGCGAAAACAGTTGATTCGAGCTCGTGCCGGACGGGGGAATCCTCCTGAGAAAAGAGCGATATTTCTCAATTCCCGCGGCAGCAGACTCACGACACGAAGTATTGAGCGATTGGTGAAAATGTATGCGCAGCGTGCCGGTATCGCACCACAAGTGACACCGCATGCCTTAAGGCATTCATTTGCAACGCACCTTCTTGAAATGGGAGCGGACCTCAGGTCGGTCCAGGAATTACTCGGTCACGTCAGCCTCTCCACGACCCAGAAATATACCCATCTTAACATGGACCATCTGATGCAGGTGTATGATGCATCACATCCCCTTGCCAAGCGATAGTGAGGGACTTGTTGACTTGACGGCGCAGAGCGTTTACATCCCCCCTTGAATAAGGAGTATATTTTGGAAATACGATCAACAACGGTTATATCCGTGCGGCATAAAGGCGAGGTGGTTGTTGCCGGTGACGGGCAGGTCTCATTGGGGAACACTGTTATGAAACATGAGGCCTGCAAGGTGAGACGACTTTATAACGACAAGGTCATAATCGGTTTTGCCGGCGCCACTGC
Source organism: Desulfobulbaceae bacterium (assembly GCA_030627725.1). Taxonomy (GTDB): domain Bacteria; phylum Desulfobacterota; class Desulfobulbia; order Desulfobulbales; family DAOVSZ01; genus DAOVSZ01. The sequence goes on along the minus strand of DAOVSZ010000009.1, from coordinate 3,965 downwards.
TGATGCCTTTACCCTTTTTGACAAGCTGGAACAGAAGCTTGAACAGTTCAACGGCAACCTTATGCGTTCCGCGGTCGAGTTTGCCAAGGACTGGCGGACAGATAAGATGCTCAGGAGGCTTGAGGCCTTTCTGGTCACGGTTGATAAGGAGCATTCGCTCCTTCTTACCGGTTCGGGTGATGTCATTGAGCCGGACGACGGGATTCTGGCAATAGGCTCCGGCGGCCCATATGCCCAGTCCGCGGCCAAGGCCCTTATTGCGCACAGTGATCTTGATGCGGAAGGCATTGCGCGTGCCGCCATGGAGATTGCGGGCAGCATATGCATCTATACAAATAACAATATAGCTCTGGAAAAGATATGAATCAGGAAAAACCACTTACACCACGAGAGATCGTTGCCGAACTCGATAAATATATCATCGGCCAGGATGATGCCAAACGGTCGGTCGCCATTGCGCTCAGAAACCGGTGGCGGCGTCAGCAGGTTGAGCCTCCATTGAGGGACGAGATTGCGCCGAAAAATATTATCATGATAGGACCGACCGGGGTCGGTAAAACCGAGATAGCACGAAGGCTTGCTCAGTTAGCGCAGTCGCCGTTCTTGAAGATAGAGGCCTCGAAATTTACCGAGGTGGGATATGTCGGCCGAGATGTTGAATCCATGATCCGTGACCTTGCCGATCTTGCGGTCAATATGGTCAAAAAGGAGGAGCAGGAAAAGGTGCAGCAGAAGGCCAAGGACATGGCTGAAGAAAGGCTGCTTGATCTCCTGGTGCCGCCGGCTCCTCGTTCCAGAAATATGCCTGCCGGCCCCCCGTCCGACCTGAGCGTCTCCGAGACCTCGCAAGATTCAACCCGGGAAAAGTTCCGCCAGATGCTCATCGACGGCAAGCTGGATGAGAAGATGGTTGAGATGGAGATAGAGCAGCAGCAGTCAATGCCGATGGTTGAGGTTTTTTCGAATACCGGCATGGAAGACATGAGCTCCAGCTTAAAGGACGTATTCGGCAAGATGTTTCCTAAAAAGAGCAAACGACAAAAGATAAAGGTGACGGAAGCGCTTGAATTTCTCCATAAGGAAGAGGTCGAAAGGCTGATTGATATGGACAAGGTCATCAGGTTGGCTGTGCAGCGGACTGAACAGTCGGGAATAATCTTTCTTGATGAGATCGACAAGATAGCCTCCAGGGAGGGCGTGGGCTCCGGGGCAGAGGTCTCCAGGGAGGGTGTGCAGCGGGACCTGCTTCCCATCGTTGAGGGCGCAACCGTATCGACAAAATACGGAATGGTGAAGACCGACCACATCCTTTTTATAGCAAGCGGCGCATTTCATACCAGCAAACCCTCCGACCTTGTGCCGGAACTGCAGGGGCGGTTTCCCATCCGGGTGGAACTGAACGCTTTGGGGGAAGAAGAGTTTTTCCGTATCCTGACTGAACCCAAAAATGCGTTGATCAAACAGTATACGGCCCTTATGGAGACTGAGAAGATTGGCCTCTTGTTTGAGGATGATGCGATCCGGGAGATGGCCAGGATTGCATCCGATGTGAACCAGAAGACGGAAAATATCGGCGCCCGCCGGCTGCATACAATTATGGAAAGGCTGCTGGAGGAACTTTCTTTTGACGCCCCTGATCTTGATGAAACAGAGATTCAGGTCGATTCCGCGTATGTAAATAAACAGCTGGCCGATATATCACAAGACGAAGACTTGAGCAGATTTATTTTATAAGAAGAGGGTAACTGTCCAGCAGCACTCCAGCTGCACGCGATCAGGCCTTCTCGCATAGCCCACTATAGCTTGTCAGCCTGCTGGAGTTTACACCCCTCAAGGGGGTACTGAAAAGAGTGCCCGGATGGGTACACATCTGAAGCACTGCTGAACAGTTACGGGATGGAGTTTAGACCACGTTTGTTGCTCCACCTGAGTAGTTACTAAATAAAGAGGAATAAATATGATCGATCCGGACCTGATGTATTGTCCGACGTGTAATGACGAATACCGCGCTGACATAAAACGGTGTGCTGCCTGTGATGTCGATTTGATTTCAGGGAGCATGAAAATCGAAGAGGACCGTGTCAGGGAGGAGAAACTGGCCGGTCGGAAAGGAGACATTACTCCGGATGATGATATTGTAACCATCCATCGGGCGCCATTAGCGGAGATCAAGCGCCTGGAAGAGCTGCTCGACAAAGAGAGGATCGGGTATCTGGTGACAGGCGATGACAGTTCCTGCGGCAAGGGATGCTGTCCATCCGCCTTTGATTTGAAGGTGCGGCGTGAAGAGGCGGAAGAGGTTTTGGCGATAATCGATGAGGAGAACCGGAGCTCGACCTTTATGGGCCGGAAAGATGAGGGGGGAAACAACGACTCGGTTTTCAATCCACATGCCCGGGAGGCGGTCTGTCCGGCCTGCGGTTGCAGTTTTTCCACCTCGACAACCACCTGCCCTGATTGTGGTTTGAGTTTTGGTTAGATCAGATTACGGCTTTTAATACATCATGTATCGCAGTATCGACATCAGATGCAGCATCAATAATGGATGTCCCGTTCCTCTCTGATTTTCTGATATGAGCGGAATCCGGAAAGAATGCAATCGGATCGGCTTCCAGGGCGTCATTCAAGAACGCTCTGTCCGGTTGGCCGGTTATGAGATTGCCGACAAAGGAGATCTTCGGGATCTCCACTTGTGTTGCCAGATCATGGATTTTTTTTGCCGTCCGTACCCCTGATCGAGACGGGATGACAACGATCAGCAGATGGTCGATGCCGGCAATCGTTCCGCGCCCCAGATGTTCGACTCCTGCTTCCATGTCAAGAAGGACCACCTGCGACGAGGAGAGCAGCAGTTTTGTCAAAAGCCTTCGCAAGACCGTGTTTTCCGGACAGGCGCATCCTTTGCCTGCTGACTGGATGGCGCCTAAAACCATCAGTTTAATGCCCTCTTTTTCAACGATGAAGCGTGACATCAGGTCATCAACCCGCGGGTTAATATTATAGAATGATGATCCGTCAGTCTTTCCCGAGCGTTCGACAAGCATGTCCTTCATGTCAGCAATTGGAGTAATATTCTCTACCCCTTCAATCCCTAATGTTTCAGCCATATGCGGGCTCGGGTCGGCATCGATGACCAGCACCTCTTTTCCTTCTTTCTGAAGTTGGTTTGCAAGTAAGGCCATAAGAGTTGTTTTGCCGACACCGCCTTTGCCGCTGATTGCTATTTTCATTGTTTTGTCCTGAAGTAGTGTTTGAAAGGAAACTCAAAAAAAATGAACGTGCAATAATGACTTAATTCTGGTCTATTTTGCACAATTAAACAAAATTCTGCAATCCGAAATCATTTAATCCTTTCTGGAATATTTTTTCCTGTAACAATTATGTCCCGGAATACACCGCATACCATCACACTCGGCATAGAACGTCTTCTTGTCGACCCGCCTGCGTGGCTCGAAGGCAAGAGGATCGGACTCCTCTGCAATCAGGCCTCGACAGATGCCTCTTTTGTGCATTCACGTGATCTCATTCGGTATGCCTTCCCTGGTCGGCTCTCCTGTATTTTTACGCCGCAGCATGGATTTTTTGCCGAAAAGCAGGACAATATGATCGAGTCTGATCATTGTGTCGATTCCGTTTCCGGCCTGCCGGTCTTCAGCCTCTATGCCGACAAGAGGCGGCCTCTTAAATCGATGTGCGACCATTTTGATGTTCTGCTGATCGATCTTGTCGATGTGGGCACAAGGGTCTATACCTTTCTCTACACCGTTGCCTACTGCATGGAAGCGGCTGCAGAGTTCGGAAAAAAGGTGGTCGTGCTTGATCGGCCGAACCCGATAGGAGGGGAGGGGATTGAAGGAAATCTCCTGCAGGAGGATTGCGCTTCTTTTGTGGGTCTCTATCCAATCCCGATGCGGCACGGCATGACCTTGGGAGAGCTTGCGCTCATGATCAATTCCCGATTCGGG
>DAOVSZ010000254.1 GCA_030627725.1 Desulfobulbaceae bacterium | reverse complement strand
TTCCGCGGTCGATCAGATCAGAGACTTCCTTGACACAATTTCACATGACTCTGAAGATGAACTGCAGCCGATCAAAAAAATCGAAAAAAAGCTGAAAGAGTTACACAAGCAACCGTTACCCAGGCTCTTGTCCGGCATTGACAATCAAATAGACTCTCTTGCCAAGCTCATTTCAAGCTATCACATGAGTGAACATCTCCTGGATATCGTTTCCATTATTGCTTCTCTCCTTGACGACATTTTCTTTTACTACCTGACGATCAAAAACGATCTCTTTGCCAAGCTGCCGTTCGAAGCCTCCGCCCCGAATTCTCAATTACACCCGCATACTACAGCACGCCTTTTATCACAGGAATATTTTAACGGCTTCAAGGGACTCTCAAGAATGATCAGATTAATGATCATTGGTGTTCTGGGCAGAACCAAAATCATTAACGAGAAAGAACTGGAAGCTATGATGATAGATTTCCTGAAGACATGCGGCATATTTTATGGTACAGAAAAATCCGACATTGCAAAACTTGACAAAATTATCCAAAGCTTCCTGGCACCTTACAGCAGGCCCTTTCCTTACAATGAACTGCACAGCCTTTTGAAACGGGCATTAAGTGACTTTGGGTCTCTGGTGGAGGACTATCTCTTTTCCTTTGAAGTTGATACACAGAAAGCTGACGAACTCGTCGCTACCGACACCCTTCAGGATACCGGAAAAAAGATACGACTGGGCAAGTTGATTCAAGAAATTGAAGTACGCATAGAAAATATAGAATTATAGTAATTGTTCAGCAGCACCCCATCCGCTTCTCCTTGCGGAGTTGAGCTGCGCACGATCAGGCTTTCTCGCATAGCCAACTATAGCTCGTCAGCCTGCTTGTGCACATCTGGAGCACTGCTGAACAATTACAGGGTGGCGTTTAGGCCACCTATTCGGCTCCACCTGAATAGTTACAAATTATAACCATCCGGTCTGGCCGGAATGAGGAGTATTATGATGGCAACTGCAGCAAGTAATGACACCGTGACGGTGCTTTTTGAAGGAACCCTGGAAGACGGCACTCTCTTTGACTCGGCTACTGACGACAATCCCCTCACATTCCAGATAGGCGGCAATGTTCTGCTGCCGGCCTTCCAGGAGGCGGTCACCGGCATGGAAGAGGGAGAGACAAAGACGGTCGCACTGTCTCCTGACAACGCCTTTGGCGCAAGGAAAGAAGAACTGGTCCAGGTTGTCGACCGGCTGAAGATCGGAAAAAACATTGATCCAAAACCCGGGATTGTTCTCAGCATGGCAATGGAGAAGGACGGCACAACCCATAACGTCCCGGCTATGGTCACTGAAGTCACAGACACCCAGGTAACTGTTGATTTCAACCACCCCCTTGCCGGCAAGGCCCTGATCTATAAAATCACCCTGAAAGCGATCGATTAGACCTGGCTGTAAAAAGGGTTTACGGTTTCCAGTTTCCAGTTTACAGTTTGCGGCATGAAGCTGTCATCACCAGAAACACATGCCGTCCTTTCAATAGCCGGTTCCGACCCCTCAGGCGGGGCCGGTGTCCAGGCCGACCTGAAGACCTTTGCCGTTCTCGGGGTCTATGGTTGTGCCGCCATAACCTGCCTTACGGCCCAGAACACACAAGGCGTTTCTGCTACCCTGCCGGTAGACCCTGATTTCGTCAGACAACAGATACATCTTGTTCTCAACGATCTCCCGATAACCCACGTCAAAACAGGCATGATTTATTCGGGCGCCATTGCCGAAGCAGTTGGAGAGGCCCTGGCCGATTTTAAGGGCGAGATCATCTGCGATCCGGTGATGATGGCATCTGATGGTCACGATCTGCTGCGACCTGACGCCGGCGGCAGCTTCACGAGACACCTCGTAAGCCACGCAACTGTCCTGACCCCAAACATCCCTGAACTCACACTCCTCTCCGGCCATGACTGCAGCAGGCAGGAAGAGGCGCGCATGGCCGGTCTCTCACTCTTCGATCAGTTTGAGAACCTGCAGGCAGTCGTGGTTAAAGGCGGCCATCAGAATGAACAACGGGACGAGATCACAGACACTCTTCTTCTTCGACCGACCGGGGCCGACGCCCACAGGATCCTGCAACAATCTCATCGACGCATAGAAACATCCAACACACACGGCACCGGTTGTACGTTCGCATCCGCCTTTGCCGCCTTTCATCTGCTGACCGGAAATTATGAAATATCCTTTCAAAGGGCGGTCAATTTTATTGATCAGCTCCTGAAAAGAGGCGCATCTCTTACGATAGGAAAGGGACATGGGTCACTGCCGCACCATCTCTACATTCCATAGTTCCTCTTCTTTATCGAATCTGTCATTGTTTTTGTTTTTTTCCAATTGACATTTCTTCTTCCATTTTTATAGCATGAAAATAGAAAGCGCCCATTCTGCGAGGTATCCGAACGGCATAATTTCATCCTGAACCGTAACTATTCAGGTGGAGCAGCAAACGTGGACTAAACTCCATCCCGTAACTGTTCAGAAGTGCTTCAGATGTACACAAGCAGGCTGACGATGACACCGCTTCGCTGTTATAGTTGGCTATGCGAGAAAGCCTGATCGTGTGCAGCTCAACTCCGCAAGGAGAAGCGGATGGAGTGCTGCTGAATAGTTACCCTGAACCAGCATATTCCAACTCGAATAAGAGGGACAACACAACTCAACATCTTAACAATGGAGGTATTCTCATGAAAATGGCAGAGGTCAAAAATGTAGCAAAAAAACTTCATATCATGCCTGGAAAGATGAAAAAAATGGACCTGATCAGGACCATCCAGAACACGGAAGGAAATGAACCCTGCTTCTTGTCCGGCAGAAACGTATGCGAGCAGTACGTCTGCAGCTGGCGCGACGACTGTAAGGTCTCCTGAGCAACGCTGACAATTCCACGGAACGGCAAAACCCTGAACATGGAATTTTCTCCCTGCTTCTGTCGAAAAATGTATGTATAGAGTCAGGGAAGACTCTTTGCATACACGAAAAATCCGTCGGCAGAAAAATGCCCACGACGTTACATCCTTATATGTCGCAAACGGTAACGCACGTTTCAACCAGGAGGTTCTCCATGACAAACCAACTTTCCTTCACCAAGCATGAGCATAAAATCCTCCCGAATTTCAGACAGAAAATAAACACCGCAGAATCATCTGAAGATCTCAAAAAATTCTTTGTATATACCGCAACAGAACTCTTCGAAGACATTTTCACCGACAAAATCAAATTCAGCTATGATGATATCGCCCTGATGCCGGAGACTCCTCCTCACTATGTCCTGCACCAACGACTCCTGGATTCAGAAATTTTCACCTCTGTCTGGAACAATTCCGACCTTCCAAGACTGATCTCTCATCTCGCGGAATCAACCATGAACCATTACAAACGGTTGGCAAAGAATCCTGAGAAGGCAGAAAAAAAGATCCGAAGATAGGAACTCAAAACAACGCAGAGAGCGAGGGACGAGACTTCGAAGACATAGATATTTCCAGCTACGGAGCCGACAAGAGGCTACCTCTGCTCCGTAGCTACCATGAGATGTTTTGCTCCGTTCTTTTTCGCCATATCCATAACCTGCACGACACTATCGAACACGGCTTCCCGGTCGGCCTTGATAAGGACATTTTTTCGAACAGAGAGATTCAGCCTGGTCCGCAGGTGAACCTCAAGGTCCTTTGCTTCCAGCCTCTGTTCATCGACAAAAAAGTTTCCCGCATTATCAATAAACACCCACCACTAATACTCAGGGGCTGACTGCTTCGATGCGACATCAGGCAGCGGCACTGTTATCGCGTCCTCCATTATGAAGTTGCTGGTGAGGAGAAAAAAGATGATGAGCAGGAAGACGATATCGATCAGAGCGGTCAGGTGGATCGTTATGCCATGCCGCTGTCTTTCCGGGAAATGGAGCATATCGTTACCTGGTGTTCAGTTCCCCTTTGTCGAAGCGCTCAGCCATACCTTAAGGAAAGAAACAGCAACCTCTTCAAGGCTTGCCTGGATCGCGTCCAATTTCCCTTCAAGATAATTATGGAGGATAATAAGCGGAATGGCAACGGAAAGGCCGAAGGCGGTGGTCAGCATGGCTTCCCAAATCCCGCCGGCCAGGACAGATGCATTGACTCTTCCCCCCATCTCCTCGACAACGGAAAAGGCCCGTATCATACCCATAACCGTTCCGAGCAGACCCAGCAGAGGAGCAACACTTCCCATGGTGGCCAAAGTGCTCAGATATCTTGCAAGACGTTTCATCTCACGATCCACGGCATGCATCAGAACCATCTCCATGGTTTCGAGATCCGTATCCGCAACTGCTATTGCCTCCAGAAGGATCCGTTCTTCAGGGAAGCCATGTCTTTTATGCTTCTTCCTGGCACGAAGATATTCCCCTGCCTTGGCGACACTGCCTTCCTGGAGAAGAGCAAACACCTTGCCGATCGCCTCATCGCTTCTGCCGACCGAACGAAAGGTAAGCAGTCGTTCAAAAAAAATTGTCAGGCCGGCAAGAGAACAGAAAAGAATCGGCCAGACCAGGATCCCTGCTTTTTCAAGGAGTTCAAGCATTCCTACCTCCTGCTTCTCCTTTCCTTACTTTTTAAGTAAATATCAGCTGCACCCCAGATTTGGACAAGCAGGCCT
>DAOVSZ010000202.1 GCA_030627725.1 Desulfobulbaceae bacterium | reverse complement strand
CATCACCAACTCTGATCGGGACCGCGAACAGATGTATTCCCCCGTTGCACTCAATATCAACCGGCTCCCCTTTTTCGATGGAAACTTTTGATGCCTCACCCCAACAGGATTCATGGCAAAGCCATTTGCCGCTTTTCAGCGCCTCTTCGTTGCTCTCTGTTCCGCATAGGTCCCGTGAAGCATTATCAAGGAATTGACACCAGCCCGAAGATAAAATTCCCAGGGCGTAATTTCCATTACGTTCATAAATCGCCCCGGAGGTTTCTAGAAACTCAAGGTAATCTTCCGCTATTTTCGCTAAAGTATCTTCACCAACCGCATTAAGAATCAATCGGCAATAGTTTAAGTCGATAAGGTTTCCATAAGACGGCTTGTAGCTCTTTTGATGACCGCGGTTATCTTCCATTATCACCCCTCTCTGTTTAAAAAAATATCACAAAAAAGGTGTTCATCTTTTCCACTATATCAGATTCAGATTGGCAGTTGGGCAGAAAAACGCCAAGACCAAAAAAATTATTAAGATTTGAAGGAGCAAATCATTTTAAAAAGGGGCTCTATATAAAACTCAGCTCTATTAACTTCACAGAATTGGCACCCGGATTTGGGTTGGATTTCGTTGAGCCGATTGAACGAAACCGCAGGCGTAGCAGGGCTGCGTTGAGGATTTCGTGATTGAGGCTCGACAAAAGACAGCCCGAAGCCGGGATGCGACAATGTGACGTTATTTTTGAGCGGGCTCTTAATAGGCACTTTTTAAAAACAATTTGATATTGGAATGATACTTATTATGGTGTACTGTTTATAGGCAGTACGTTGAAAAATATGCGGGTAAAATTTTACGTATTACCGCAAACAGCGCCATGTTGAATATGTGACCGTTCAAACACTATCTGTGGAGAATGTCATGTCGCAAACATCCCGGCTCCTCCTGTGCTCCTTCCTTCTGGCTGCATTCGTAATCTCCTGTTCCTCTCCCCCGGACAACAAAGATAAAGGAAAAGATAGGCTTATCATCGGTTTTGCAGCCATGAATGTGGAAATGACCTGGATGAAGTTTGCCTACCACGTTATGCAGGAAAAGGCTGCCGCGCTTGACGTTCGTCTCGTCACCTATGATGCCCGTAACAACATCGCCGGGCAGGCTCGGAATATTGAAGATTTGCTCAATAAAAATGTCGATGCCATTATCACTGACCCTGTTGATATAGAAGGTTTGCTCCCAACCCTGCATAAGGTCCATGATGCAGGCATACCCGTGGTTGCCTTCGACCGTTCCGCCCGTGGGGCGCCCTACCTGTTTTTTGTAGGTTCCGACGATGTCGAAGCCGGCCGGCTTGCCTGCCGCTTCATCGCTGAGAAATTAGAGAACGCGGGCAAGGTCGTCGTGCTTGAGGGAAGCATCGGTTCTTCGCCTGCCTTGAATCGTTCTCTTGGTTTTTTTGAAGAGTTGAAGAAATATCCGGACCTGGAGGTTGTGTTCAGGAAGAGCGGCGGTTTTTTCCGGGACAAGGGCTATCTCGTCATGAAGGAAGCCCTGGCAACCGTCACGCAGTTTCATGCCGTATATTCACAGAACGACGATATGATTCTCGGGGCGCTGGAGGCTCTGGACCAGGCAGGTCTCAGCCCGGATGACGTTGTTACGGTAGGTACGGATGCCATTCCCGAGGCCCTTGTTGCTCTGCATAAAGGACGCTTGGATGCCACAATTCAGTATCCAATTAAGCAGGTGGAAATAGCTTTTGAAAGGCTTGTCCATTTTTTAAGGACCGATGAATTGCCTCCGTGGAAGGAACATCTTGTAAAACCCTGGATAATAACCTCGGAAAATATAGAGAGCGGTGATTTTTATACTGAATTGAGGTAACTATTCAGGTGGAACTGAATACTTTGCCAAAACACCATCCTGTAACTGTTCAACAGTGCCCCAGATGTATGCAAGCAGGCTGGAGAACTATAGTTGTCCTATGTGAACCAGCCTGATCGCGTGCAGATGGGGTGCTGCTGAATAGTTACGAATTGAGTTTGTAATCTCATGCAACTACCTCGATTTTTCCTCAGAAAAAGATATCCCATACTTGCTGGAGGCATCTGCTTCTTTCTGCTTTTTATGGTGGGTATCGCCATCGTGGTCAGTCATTTTGTCAGACTGAATCACACCCTGGCTATTCAGGCACAAGAGCAGCAGATCCAGAGCGCTTCAGACCACCTGCGGTTTCATTTCCAATCTCTGTCTTCCGACCTTACTCAATTTGAGCGTTTTTTCGCCGGCACGGGCATAAAGGATGATGCTGAACTTGTACGATACGTTCATCGTCTTCAGGCCCACCGGCAGGACGATATTCAGGCGATAATCATATTTGGTCCGAACGGCAGGCCGCTTGCCGCTTCGCTGCCCTCTCTGGCATCATATGAAAATTTCCAGCTGAAATGTGCTGCTGAAAGCAAACGCCATCCGAAAGGCATCTGCTTATCGAAAATCGTTAATCTTTCAAGCCCGGGTACACCTCTCCAGGAATCCGCCCGAACCTCTTTTGCCCCCCTGGATCTCGGTTTGGTCCTCCATGCCGATGTTTTCATGCGTGGCGAGAAAAAAGCCGATATCGTTTTTCTCCTTAAAGCGGAATCATTCTTTAAACAATTTGAATTGGCCTTTGCCGGAAGGGGCACCGGGTCTGAATTCATCCTTCAGGATGACGGACGTGTTCTTTTTCATCGGGAGGTGGGGCTGAGGGGGAGGCTGGTTTCCGAACTCCCTGCCTCCCGGATGTTTTCTCATGTTTTTCCTTTCAAGGGCACGACAGAGATGATTGTTCGGCCTTCCGGCGACCGAGAAACCTTACTTGCGAGGCGCGTCGAGCTGGGCGGTCAGGGATGGATAATCGGGGCCTTGGCCCCTGCCACAAGACTGTCGCCAGGAACGTTTAGCCTCATCTATACCCTGGCCGGCATGGTGGTGGCGCTTGGGCTCATAACAGTCGGTCTTGTTTATGCTTTGATGCGCCTGGGGCATGCTGAAGAGGGCCTGCGAAACAGTGAAGGGCGTCTGCGGTCTGTTTTTTCAGCTGCGCGTGATGTTGCTTTTACCGTCACGACCCTGGACGAAACCGCTCCGCTGATAACAGAGTTCAGCCCTGGGGCGGAGAATATCTTCGGTTACTCGCGCAACGAGATCATTGGCACTCCGGCGGCCATGCTGTACCCTTCCGGGGATGAAGGAAGTATGCCTCATGAACTGGAGCGGGTACAGTCCACCGGCGAGAGTAGTGCCATGGAAACGATGCTGCAAAGAAAGACAGGCAAACCGTTTCCGGCGATTCAGACCATCCATCCTCTCTTTGACGACAACGGCACGATGACGGCAACCCTGAGAGTAGCCATAGACATCACGCAACGCAAGCAGGCCGAGAACGCGCTGGCGGAAGAAAAGGAACGGCTTAGAGTGACTCTGCGCTCCATCGGCGATGGGGTCATTGCCGCAGGTAAGGACGGCAGGGTCGAGTTGCTTAACCTTGTTGCCGAACAACTCACCGGCTGGAAACAGGAAGATGCGGTAGGAGGACTGCTTGGCAATGTTTTTCACATTATGAACGAGAAGACGCGCGAACGGTGTGCGAACCCGTTTGAAAAAATCATGAAAACAGGCCAGATCGTTGGGCTTGCAAATAATACGGTGCTGGTGGCCCGGGACAGGACAGAAAGGATTATAGCCGATAGCGGCGCGCCGATCCGAGACAGGGACGGTGAGCTTATCGGCGTAATACTGGTATTCAGGGACATTACGGAACAGCGCAAACTGGAAGAAGAACTCGGCAGGTCTCAAAAGCTTGAGTCGGTCGGACTGCTGGCAGCGGGCATTGCCCATGATTTTAATAATATTTTAACGGCGATCATGGGCAACATCAGCCTGGCAACACTGAATACGTATCCTGAGACAAAAATCAGCGACTACCTGAACAATGCTGAAAAGGCCATTTTACGGGCTAAACATCTTACAGAGCAGCTGCTTACCTTTTCAAAGGGAGGGATGCCGGTCACCTCCCTTGCCGAGCTGGGAGAGCTATTGCGTGAAGCCGCCACCTTTGCTTTACGAGGTTCCAATGTCAAGTGCGAATATTCGATTGCCGATGACCTGTGGCCTGCGGAAATCGATTCAGGCCAGATCAGCCAGGTGTTCCATAATCTTGTTTTAAATGGAAAACAGGCCATGCCGGAGGGAGGGGTCATCACGATCAAGGCCGAAAACTTCTCGTATAATAATCTTCGGGAAAAACAGGGAGATCTTCCTCTTGCCGCAGGAGACTACCTTGTCGTGAACATTTCGGACCAGGGGAGCGGTATACCGGAGAAGGCCCTTCAAAAGATATTTGATCCCTATTTTACCACCAAAGAAGAGGGCCAGGGGCTTGGGCTCGCTACTTCACATGCTATTGTCAAGAAACATAACGGGCATGTTTCCGTGTATTCCAAAGTAGGTTTCGGCACCACTTTTACAATCTATCTCCCGGCCAGTCCTGACCAGGTGATGGGAGATGAACAAGAAAAAAGCGCTGACCTGCCCGTGGGTGCCGGGAGAATACTCGTCATGGACGATGAGGATATCGTTCTTGAGGTCGCGGGCCAGATGGTGACGGAACTCGGGTATGAGCCCTCCATTGCCAAAGATGGGAAAGAAACAATTATACTTTTTCAGCAGGCAATGGAAGAACAGCGCCCTTTTGATCTTGTCATTCTGGATCTGACCATCCCGGGGGGCATGGGAGGGAAAGAAACAATACAGCGCCTCCTGGAATTGGATCCCCGGATAAAAGCCATGGTCTCGAGCGGCTACTCCAACGCCCCGCTCCGGGCAGAGTATAAAACTTATGGATTCTGCGGTATTATTGAAAAACCGTATAACATCAATGAACTTGCCAAGGCCATTCAGAATGCCAGGGGATGATCTCCCTTCAAAGTCATTGGCATGTTTTTTTCTATTCCTCCTGTATCTTCCGATACTCCGCCGACTTTTTCCATTCTCCTGCCGGCGTTATTTTAAGGTGCCCCAGTCTCAGAGGCAGCAGGTGTCTGTTTTAAAATCTCAGGCGGTGTCCGCAGCCTTATCCAAAGGTAACCCGGTTGAAGCCGCCCTTCTCATACCATGGACGCGAGACATCAATGCCGGATATCTCGATGATACAGACCTCGAGCACAAGGTAGACCTTTGTGTTTTCCCGCATGCAGGCGGTCAGCGTATCGCCGTGATGGCCAAGGGCGGTGTGGAGATGGATCTTCGGTTCGTCCCCGTCCCAGAAAATACTGCCTGCGCCCAGCACCTCCTTAACCTCGCGGACCTCTTTCCAGACTGGCTCAGGGGGCATCACCGCCTCCTTCGGGCCGGTGACCACATCCGCTTCCCTGATCCCTCCCAAGACATGAAACCACCCGGAGCGGATATCTTCCTTCACGATCATCTCTTTCATGCCGCCGAGGAAATCATCTCCCTCATCAAAGCGGACAACAAAAATCCTGCCTACTGAACCTGATCTGTATTCCATACTCCTCCTTTTACGATGTCTTTTGCGGAAAGAACTTCATTGAGCCTTTGTTCCAGACT
>DAOVSZ010000285.1 GCA_030627725.1 Desulfobulbaceae bacterium | reverse complement strand
CGCCAGTATCTGGAGATTAAGGAACAGCACCAGGATGCCATTCTGTTCTACAGGCTCGGGGGATTTTATAAGAAGTTCTTTGACGATTCCGTGACCGCATCCCGCGTTCTGGGGATCACCCTGACATCACGGAATAAAAAGGACGAAAAAAACAGTATCCCGCTATGCGGGGTGCCGTATCATGCAGCCTCATCCTATCTGGCCAAACTGGTCAACAAGGGTCTCAAGGTCGCTGTCTGCGAACAGGTGGAAGATCCCGCAATTGCCAAGGGAATTGTAAAGAGAGAGGTCGTCAGGGTCGTGACCCCCGGCATGGTCACAGATGAACAGATATTAGACGACAAATCAAACCGCTATGTTGCCTCAATCGTCCGGCAGGATGACGGCAGGAACCGTTCCGCCCGTGGAACCGGATCACAGCCCCATCCTTCGTGGGGACTGAGCCTGATAGACATCTCAACAGGCGAATTTCTGATCGCGGAATGCGATGATATTGACTCTTTGCTGGAGGAACTATGCCGGATGACTCCACCCGAGATCCTGATCAACGAAGAGAGAACCGAAGATGACTACAAAGAAATTCTTTTAAGTCTTTCCGCCCTGTTTCCAGGCCTCTGCATCACAAAACGGCCTTCCTACTCATTTGAAATGGTTCCGGCGAAAGAAGCCCTGCTCGACCATTTCAAGGTCGCGAACCTGGCGGGTTTCGGATGCGACCGGATGATATCAGGGATACCTGCCGCCGGCGGCCTGCTCGCCTATATCACCGAGACACAAAAGAGTGATCTTGCCCACATTAAACGTATTACGCCCCTTGATCTTGCAGACGTCCTGCTTCTCGATGATTCCTCCCGCCGCAATCTTGAACTCACCCAGACCATAGTCGGAGCAAACCGGGAGGGATCACTCCTTTCGACCCTGGATTATACATGCACGCCCATGGGTGCGAGGTTACTCAAAAAATCACTGCTGTTTCCCTTAAGAGATGTGGACCGTATAAACAAACGCCTGGCTGCGGTGGAACAATTATTCTCAGACCAGGTCATTGTCACCACGGCTGATGGCGAGTTACCACTCCGGGCAGGACTCCGCAACCTCCTTTCCAAGGTCTATGACATAGAAAGACTGAACAGCCGGGTTGTGCTTGGAAGTGGGAACGGCAGGGATCTCACAGCGCTCAAGGTATCGCTTGTCCAGCTGCCGCTCTTGAAAAGCATGCTGGCCTCATGCAGCGACAATTTGCTTAAAAAGATAGGCGCGGATCACGATGAACTCGATGATATCCG
The DNA here is from genome assembly GCA_030627725.1 of Desulfobulbaceae bacterium. Lineage (GTDB taxonomy): Bacteria > Desulfobacterota > Desulfobulbia > Desulfobulbales > DAOVSZ01 > DAOVSZ01. The sequence goes on along the minus strand of DAOVSZ010000285.1, from coordinate 2,554 downwards.
TAACCTGCTTGAAAAAAGCATCAGGGAAGACGCGCCGATCACGCTCCGCGACGGCAGACTTATCAAAAAAGGCTACAACCGTGAGCTTGACGAACTGGTTTCAATCCTGAAACACGGCAAAGACCTTATCCTGGGGCTTGAAAACAGGGAGCGTGAACGATCCGGGATAAGAAACCTGAAAATAGGGTTCAATAAGGTATTCGGCTATTACATTGAAGTGAGCAGGACCCAGATGGACAAGGTGCCGGACTACTTTATCAGGAAACAGACCCTGGTCAATGCGGAACGTTTCATCACGCCGGAATTAAAGGAGTTTGAAGACAAGGTCGTTGGGGCGGAAGAAAAACGGCTGGAACTCGAATACCGTCTATTCTGCGAAATCAGGGCCAAAGTGGCCCAGGAGAGCTCCAGAATACTCAAAGCCGCATCAGATATTGCCAGGATCGATTTTCTGGCAAGTCTTGGTGAAGCTGCAAGGCGGCACAGATATGTCCGGCCCGATGTAGACAATGACAACGAAATCATAATCCAGGAAGGAAGGCACCCTGTTATCGAACTATCCATGCCCAAAGGCCGTTTTGTTCCAAATGACATCCATCTGGACCAGACGAGTAATGAGGTCCTCATTATCACAGGGCCCAACATGGCCGGCAAATCGACCGTGCTCCGCCAGACTGCTCTCATCGTCCTGATGGCGCAGATGGGAAGTTTTGTGCCTGCAACCAAGGCCAGGATCGGGATCGTGGACAGGATCTTCACACGCGTCGGGGCCATGGATGATCTCAGAAGGGCACAGTCCACCTTTATGGTGGAGATGAACGAGACAGCCAACATCTTAAACAACGCCACACACCAAAGTCTTGTCATCCTTGACGAAATAGGCCGTGGAACCAGCACCTTTGACGGGCTTGCAATTGCCTGGGCAGTGGTTGAGGACCTTGTAAGCAAAAACGGAAAAGGTGTCAAGACCATCTTTGCAACCCACTACCATGAGATCACGGAACTTGCACGCACCAGTGAGCGGATAAAAAACTACAACATTGCGGTCCGGGAATGGAATGACTCGATAATCTTTCTCCATAAACTCTTGCCGGGCGGCACGAACCGGAGTTACGGCATCCAGGTTGCGGCCCTTGCAGGCGTTCCGCAGCGTGTTGTCACAAGGGCCGAGGAACTCCTTCGCAACATTGAAAAGGGTGAACTCAACAGCTGCGGACAGCCGCGCATAGCCGCATCCATGACCGCTGCCCCCCCTTCCCGGCCCAGTCAGCTCGAACTCTTCGGCGCTCTGAACGATCCGGTCAGAAAACGGCTTGATAAACTGCGTCTCGACCAAATGACGCCTTTGGATGCGCTCAATGTTCTATATGAACTGAAACAGATAAATGAACAGTAATAACCAGAGAACCATTTTGTTTTTCCATACCAAATTTCACCGTACACAACGCATCGTCGCACAGGCGCTTCTATTTGCCTTGTTCTGTTTTTTCCTCCTGCCCCAGACAGCTCAGGCCGTACCTTCGGCATCCGCATCGCCTGTTCAGAAGAAATACCGGATGGCCCGGGCCTACTATCATAACCTGCAGAGCAACAAGTCCTGGGCTGAATCAAGAAAAAAATGGCAGACCTCCATTAAGGCCTTCCGAAAAGTCTACCAGGCCCACCCTGATCACTGGCTTGCTCCCTCCTGTTTATTCAGCATGGCCATGATCTACCATGATGACATGTATGCCAGGTTTAAGAATCCGCTATATCTCGGCGAATCCATCGCCAATTATGAGGATGTGATCTCCCTGTTCCCGAAACACCGATTGGCGGACGACGCGCTTTACGCCATCGGCAAGATATATTTAGAAGACAAGAGAGACGATCAACGCGCGGCAAAGACGTTTGCAAAGCTGATCGCTGTCTACCCTGACGGCGACATGACGCCGAACGGCGCCCTGCTTCTCAAAAAAATAAAAGGTCACAAGGAAACAATTCGTCCTGCAAAGTCAAAAGACCGAAGAGCAAAAATCCAGGACTTGAGGCACGGTTCCACAAAATATTACACAAGGGTTGTAATCGAGGTTTCCCAGCAGGTTGAATACAAGACGAACCTGCTTGAAAAAAGTGGGAATCGACCTCGCCGCCTATACGTAAACCTTTATAATTGCAAGGTTTCACCCGACCTTAATCCTACAATACCTATTCAGGATGGACTGCTCAAACAGGTACGAAGCGCCCAGTTTTCCATTGATACCGCCAGAGTGGTCCTTGATACGGAGACTGTCTCTGATTACAAAATCAACACGCTGAAAGACCCGTTCAGGGTAGTGGTTGACGTGTGGGGCATAAGGCAAAAGAGTGGGATTGGTGCGCAGGACACAGAGGAGGCGCCTTCACTTCCACAGCAGCTTGGCCTGGGTGCAAGACGGATTGTTCTTGATCCAGGGCATGGGGGAAAGGACCCGGGTGCCATAGGCCCGAACGGCATGCGTGAAAAGGATATTGTTCTAAAAGTTGCAAAAAAGGCTGCCCGCATATTGAGAGACAAGCTTTCCTGCGATGTCAT
>DAOVSZ010000060.1 GCA_030627725.1 Desulfobulbaceae bacterium | reverse complement strand
TATCCAGACACCTATAACGAAAAGCCTGAGAAGAGTCCCGTAACAGAGCCCATGTTTCATCGTAACTGCTCAACCCACTATCCAGAAGGCCACATGTGCAGCATTGGCTATGACACGATCGGAAACCCCTTTGAAGATACTTTTTTTGGCATCTTTGCCGCGACGCCCCATGACAATGGTGCCAAAGTTTTCTTTCGTGGCCAGACGAAGAATCTGCTGGGCCGGTTCTATCCCTTTCTTCGCTTCCAGCCAATGGATCCTCTCCTCGGAAAAACCGTTTTCAAGCAATAACTGCTTCGGCGCCGTATACAGACAGTCCGGCTCTGTGAGATGCGTATCACACCACTCTTTTCCCCACATCTCAGAGACATCTTCCGGTTTCAGTTCGGTTTTTGTGCCAAACAGCGAGGTGGAGTGAAAGAGAGTAATTTCCGCATACGGGTTATCCTGCAGGATAAAGCCAAGATGGTCGGCAGCGGAAAGAGAGTGGACCGAGCCGTCAACAGGAAGGAGAAATTTCCGTGAATCAACCTGTCCATCCACCACCCAGAGAGGCACCGAATGTGATTTTTCAAGAATCGTTGACGAGACGCTCCCCATAAACATCTCCTCGATCATACCCATGCCCCGGCGCCCTATGAGCAGCGCGTCATACATCCCGGACATGGCCTCGGCAAGGATATCTTTGGCAACTCCCATTCTGGACAGATGCACGGATGTCGTCACCTGCTCCGGGGCAATGCCGCGGCGGCCCAACTGCAGCACGGCCTCATTGACATATCTTTTGGCGGCCCGGTACCGATTTTTGACCTCCGGCCGCATCGTAGTCAGCATGTCCTTCTCATCAACCCATTCCATCCCCGGCTGCAGAGCGCCGCAGGGAACAACAGAAAACAGATGGAAATGGATATCCTCAAGGTCGGTAAAAAGACGGCTCACATACCGTAAGGCATTCGAGCTGTAAACAGATCCATCGACCGCTACAAGAATCTTCCTCTCCATGACCCTTCCCTCGTTATTCATCTGACATCACCGTCGGCGAGTCCCGCCTTAAGGAACTCGGCAAACCAGAGATGCCCATAGATTCATTCTATATATATTGATACGGCCATTTCAAATCATTTTTTCAAATACACTGTCCCCTGACCCCTAGCCCCTGTCACCTGTCACCTGACCCCTGGCCCCTGCATCCTGATACGAGCAGATATCACCACGGAAATTTGAAAACACGAGATTCGCGCCAAGATGATGCACATAATCAGGCTGAAGCGGAATTTTGCCTCCTCCGCCGGGCGCGTCAACGGCAAATTTCGGCACAGCCATGCCTGAGGTGTGACCGATAAGGGACTTCATTATTGCAAGCCCCTTGTTTATCGGTGTCCTGAAATGATCAGTCCCTTCCGTCATATCGCCTTGGAAGATATAATACGGCTTCACCCGGATCCGCAAAAGACCGTGCATCAGTCTTTTTATGATCCGAGGATCATCATTCACCCCGCGCAAAAGAACGGTCTGACAGCCAAGAGGGATGCCGGCATTCGCGAGCCGGCTGCAGGCAAGCGCTGCCTCCGGTGTAATTTCATCAGGATGGTTAAAATGGGTGTTTATGTACAGGGGATGGTACCGTTTCAGCATAGTGGCAAGCCTTGTAGTCACCCGCATAGGCAGGGTGCACGGCGCCCTGGTGCCGATACGGATAATCTCGATCGAAGGGATCCGCCGCAAAGACTTCAGGATGGATTCAAGCCTCTCATCCGAAAGGAGCAGGGGATCACCGCCCGAAACAAGCACATCGCGGACCTCTGGAGTTTTCCTCAAATAATCGAGTCCGGCATCAATGGTCTCCCTGGTAATGACCATATCACCGGTCCCGACCTTACGCTTCCTGGTGCAGAAACGGCAGTACATGGCACACTGGGAATGGACCAGGAAAAGGGCCCGGTCAGGATACTTATGGATCAGGTTCGGGACCGGACTTAAGTGCTCTTCTCCCAGCGGGTCCGGCATACAGACCATGTCATGGAGTTCCTGTTCATCCGGGACGGCCTGCAGCCAGAAAGGGTCCCCTTTTTCTCTGATAAGATTCAGATAATAGGGATTGATCCGCATGGGATATCTTTCCGCCACGGCCCTCAACGGCCCGGAGTCAAATCCAAATCGCGATCCCAGTGCAGCAGGAGTGGTAATACTGTTTTTCAGGAGTGTTTGCCAGCGCATTTTTTCCAGACTGTCGTTTCGTATTTGTAGGTTACAAGCCCATTATTCTACTCAACGATCGAATTGTCTAGAGATGATTTTCTTTCTGAAATTTTGGCAATGAGAGAAAGCCAAAACGGTCGAAGGAAAGGTGATGGTGAACGCTTACGGCGATATTACATCAAAGCCGACCCGATTTGAAAGGTGAGAGATGCCAGCCCGAATGCCAGCAGGGTGTTAAAGGTTACTGCAAAGGCGCCCCATTTCCAGGACCCTGCCTCTCTGGCGATACAGACAACGGTAACAAAGCAGGGGGCGTAGAACATCGTAAAGACGATGAGGCTCAACCCGACTGCCGGATTCCAGCCGGGGTCCCTGGCCAGTGTCGCTGCAAGCGACCCCCGTGGCTCCGAATCTACCTCCCCCAGGGAATACGCGGTCCCCAGGGTGGAAATAATGACCTCTTTGGCGACAAAACCGCCTATGAGGGCTATATTCGTCCGCCATTCAAATCCGGCCAGCCGCGTCACCCCTTCCATGGCCGTCCCGATGCGTCCTGCAAAAGAAAACCGTAACCGTTCCCCGGCCTCCCCGGCATCGAGTGCCATCAACTGCTCCTTCAGTTGACGCGCTTCTCCGACAAGCTGTTTTTTCTCACCAGGCCTTTCGAGTTCCCTTACGACATCCTTATCAAAACGATCTGTTATTGTTATCCGTTGCGCGTCAAATTCCCGGACCTTTTCCGCCGGCAGTTCCGGAAACGTCATCATCGCCCAGAGCAGTATCGAGATGGCGAGAATAACCGTGCCCGCCTTTTTTATATACTGCCATGTCCTTTCCCAGGTATGAATGAAGAGTCCTTTGAATGTAGGCAGACGATAGGGAGGCAGCTCCACGACAAAAGGGTCGGCAGGGCCCCGAATGACCGTAAGTCTCAGAAACTTGGCAACCAGCAGCGCCACTCCCCAGGAGACAAGGGTGAAAACAAACATCAGCTGGGTCTGATTATCGGAGAAAAAGGCCGCTATCATCAACGCCAGCACCGGAAGTTTGGCGCCGCAGTTCATGTAAGGCACGGTCAAAAGCGTTGCCAGTCTTTCCTTTCGCGATCGCAAGGTCCTTGTGGCCATGACCCCGGGCACGGCGCATCCGCCGGCAATCCCTCCCGAGATAATAAAGGCCATGACCGAACTTCCATGCAGCCCGAATATCCGAAAGACCCTGTCCAGCATATATGCCACCCGGGAAAGGTAGCCCGAATCCTCAAGCACCGCTATCCCGAAAAACATGAAACAGATTATCGGCACAAACCCCAGGACACCGCCGACGCCATCAATTATTCCGGAAACAATGAGCGATTTCAGGTGACCGTCGGGAAGTTGTCCATCGATCATCCCCCCCATCCAGTTGAAAAAGGCCCCGAACCAGGCCACCGGGGCCTCGCTATAGCTAAAGGTAAACGTGTAGAGGCCGAAGAGAATTACAAACATGAGCAGCGGGCCTAAAAACCGATTGGTCAGGACCCTGTCGATTTTGTCCGACAGATAGAGCCGGTCCTGTTCCCGGTTGAAAGAGAGCACCCCCTCTTTCAGGACTGCCCTGATAAAACCGTACCGATAATCGGCAATGACCGCTTCCGGATACGTGTTCAAGGTCTTTTGCAGATGGGCTTCCACCCTTGCGACAATCCCTTTAAGGACCGAGTCTGTCTCCGGATCGATTTCCCGGCCCTGTGTGACTATCTGCCGGTCATTTTCAAGATATTTGAGCCCGATCCACCTGGACGGGTAGATGCCGGCCATGAATTCCTTTTGTTCGATGATATCTTCCAGTTCGGACAACGCGAGATCAATGTCCTCGCCATACGAAATTTTCAAAGGGCGCCAACTGGTATCACCGGACTTTTTTACCGTTGCATCAAGCAATTCCTGTTTTCCCTGTCCGGAACGGGCAATGATCGGCGCCACCGGCGCTCCCAGAAGGCTGGAGAGTCTTTCGGAATCTATCCTTATTCCCCGCTGTTCAGCAACATCGATCATATTCAGGGCAATGACAACCGGAAATCCCAGCTCAAAAAACTGCACGGTCAGATAAAGATTTCTTTCCAGGTTCGACGCATCAACGATATTGATCACCGCAGGCCTTTTTTCGACCAGAAAATCCCTTGCCACCACCTCTTCCTCGGAATAAGCGGTAAGGGAATAGGTACCCGGCAGATCGACAAAATGAATCGTATGACCGGCATGGCTGCAGACCCCCTCCTTTTTCTCAACCGTAACACCGGGATAATTTCCCACATGCTGCCGGGCGCCTGTCAGTTCATTAAAAAGCGTGGTCTTGCCGGAATTCGGGTTGCCGGCAAGGGCGACAACAATCTCCATTTCAGTCAACCTCCACAACAATATGATCAGCCTCATCATTGCGCAGGGTCAGGGTAAAACCCAAAACACGCAATGCGACCGGGTCCTTGAGCGGCGCTCTTCCCAGGATCTTTATCCTGGCTCCGGGCACGAGCCCCATTTCCCGGATCCGTCTTCCCAGATCTCCGCTTACCCGAATTTCCGCTATTGTCCCTGACTGGTTCGATTTCATTTTCCGAAGCATCCTGCGTCCCATAAAATCTCTCCCATTGCTGATCCTGGTGTTGGATATAGGATATAAAATACGAATCCCGTAATCCAGAGATTTCACCTTCCCTTCTTTTTATATTTTTCCTGAGACTCACTTGCAACAAACATAGTCATTACCCTTCCCGCGCAACAACAGAAACCAGAACATGCTGCGCAAGATCCGATGCCAATGCCAGCCGCGTACCGCCAACGCCTACAAGAACCGAGCCGGTGTTGCTCAGAATTTCCACAACATCTCCCGCCAGAAGACCCATTGAACGGAGTCGGCCTTCTATCTTCCGACACCCGGAAAACCCTTCGACCTTCAAACGTTCGCCACAGGCAGCTAAGGATAATGGGTGAAGTGGCGCACGCATCCCGCAACATCCGGCCCCACACCCGCGACGACGGGACAAAACTCCCAACAAGGGCGCTGAACAACGCCCATTTCTCTCTTTTCCCCTTCCCTCCAACCTGTCGTGCACCTTCACCATTTTTAATAATTTTTTAAATTTCATCTTCCACCGGCTGCTGAAAAATTCATGCTGCTGCATTACCTGAACCACAACAGCGACTATTGAGACTGATAATCTATAGCAATAATGCTTTTTTGTCAATACCCTTCCTCCATACACGCACATCATCACGGTATTACATTGACAATTCACTGGATCTAGTTAATAATTTTTGTAACTATTCAGGTGGAGCAGCAAACGTGGCCTAAACCGGCTGAGACGAAAAAGGATTGCAATGGAATCACGGAATGAATTGGATGTCTTTCGTCAGCATCTTAAAAAAAACCATATGCGGTATACCCCGGAGCGCGAGCAGATTATCCGGGAGATTTTTTCCACCCATGACCATTTTGATGTCGAATCTCTGTATCTCCGGATGCGCCAAAAAGGACTGACTATTTCAAAGGCGTCGATCTACCGCATTATTCCCCTTCTCGTTGATGCGGAGCTGATCAGCGAGGTTTACTATGAAGACGGCCATATGCACTATGAGCATATCTTCGGTCACGAACATCACTGCCATATGCGCTGCACCAGATGCCGCCGGATAGAAGAGTTCACCGATCCGCGTCTGCACCTGATCGAACAAGAGCTGGGCGAACGTTTCGGCTTTCAGGTCAAGGGGCACAATATGGAGGTATATGGCCTCTGCGGGGAATGCCGGCAATCCGAATCCTGAACGTACTCTTGCAAAATTTGCCACGCCTATGCCCAAAAAATCATCACAACCCGGCTATGTCCGCCTGCACTCCACCGGCGAACTCAAACAGCGCATCGCTTCCGCCCGAGAGATGCTTCAAAGCTGCCGGTTGTGCCCCAGGAAGTGCAAGGTTGACCGGCTGCAGGGCGAAAAGGGTATCTGCAATACCGGGAGCCGTGCGATAGTTTCAAGTTATTCCCCCCATTTCGGTGAAGAAAGCCCTCTGGTCGGATCATCCGGCTCCGGCACCATCTTCATCACCAACTGCAGTTTAGGCTGCGTCTTCTGCCAGAACTATGAAATCAGCCACCTTGGCGAGGGCATGGAAGTGAGCAGCGGTCAGTTTGCCGCCATGATGCTGGGCCTCCAGAAACAGGGCTGCCACAACATCAACTTCGTCACCCCGAGCCACGTTGTCCCGCAGATCCTCTCCGCCCTGCCACAGGCCATAGAGCAGGGTCTTCATGTCCCCCTTGTCTATAACTCGAGCGGTTATGATTCCGTGGAAACGCTTACGCTGCTTGACGGGATCGTGGACATCTATATGCCGGATTTCAAATTCTGGAAGAAAGATTCCGCCAAAAGGTTTGCCAAGGCGCCGGACTATCCGGCAAAGGCGCGGGCAGCGATAAAGGAGATGCACCGCCAGGTGGGAGACCTGATCATTGATTCTGATGGAATTGCGCTAAAAGGCCTTTTGGTCCGGCATCTGGTCATGCCGGGAGGACTTCCCGAGACAAAAGAGATCATGCGGTTTCTTGCCGATGAGATATCACGTTCAACGTATGTAAATGTGATGGAACAGTACCGGCCATGCGGCCACGCGCACGAGTTTCCTCCCATCAACAGGAGTCTTGATCACGATGAATACGAGGATGCGGTCCGCATCGCAAAAGAGGCCGGCCTCTCTCGGCTTGACGAAAGGAACCTGGAAAGGTTTTTTGCACTTCTCGGGTTAACATAAACAAGGGGACAACGATAAGGATGTTAACTATTGTCGGTCTCGTAAAAAGCACGAGACGGACGCGTTAACCGTCTCTATCTTGTTCGTAAGACTTGCGTTCCGTATTTTGAAACGCCTAGTCGAACAATCCCGCTGCAAGCGGAGGGCCTTGTGCCCGTGATTGAAATCATTGAAGACGAATTCAGCGATTTTGACTTTTTACGAGGCTATCAACTATTCAGCCAAGGTTAAAAAAAGTTGGCTAAATCTCCAACCGTATCTATTCAGATGTGCCTTAGATGTGGACAAGCAGGCCGCCGAGCTATCACGCCATGGCGTGATGCGAGAAGGCCTGATCGTTCACAGATGAGGTGCAGCTGAATAGATACTAAGGATGTTGACAGAATGACGGACACAACGAACAGTAAAATGAAAATCCTGGTTGTTGATGACAGCGCTTTGGTCAGAAAAATCATTCGCGAGGAACTCACAGCCGGGGGGTATGAGGTGCAAGAGGCAACCCATGGGATGCAGGCCCTGGTCAAGGCCACCACCAACAGACCTCCGGACCTGATCACACTCGATGTTGAGATGCCTCACTTAAACGGTTTTGACACCTGCGCAAAGCTCCGTGAACACCATTACGCACGGCATTTCACCAACTACCCTGACAACCGGGTCCCGATCATCTTTGTCACCAGCCTCGATACCTTGGAAGACCGAAAAAGAGGCTTTCATGCCGGCGCCGCCGATTTTATCACCAAACCCTTTGACAAAGGAGAGATTCTTGATGCGGTCAACCATATTTTACAACCGGGAAAACGGCTTGAAGGACTCAATGTCCTGGTTGTTGAAGACAATGCCTTTGCGAGAAAGATTGTGTCCGACACCCTGCTCAGGGAAGGCCTGACTGTTTTTGAGGCTGCTGACGGAATCCAGGCTTTTGACTTCATGTGCAACAAGATGGGAGAGATCGACCTCCTGATCACTGATCTTGTGATGCCTGCCATGAACGGAGACGAACTCTGCGCTAAAGTGCGAAGAGAGCTGGACCTAAAGAACCTGCCGATCATCTTCCTCACCGCAGTTGAAAAACAGAATGAACTTCTGAAGCTGTTCAAGGCCGGCGCCAATGATTATCTGCTGAAGCCATTTGCCAAAGAAGAACTCCTTGCCCGGATCGAGGTCCACCTTGTAAAGGCCAAACTCAACCGGCGCCTCAGAGAAAATATAGTCGAACTCAAGGCATTGAACCAGATGAAGGACGATCTCATTGCCGTCTGCTCTCACGACCTGCGTTCGCCTTTAACCGGAATCCTGGGCTTCACCGATCTCCTTTTGAAAAAGGACTATCTCAAAGAAGAGGACTTAGAAAATCTCGGCCAGGTCAAAACATCCGGTGAATTTCTGCTCTCTCTGGTCAACAATATCCTTGATGTGAGCAAAGCGCAGTCCCAGGCTGCGGAACTTGAGATGCACCCTGTTTCCATGTTCGAAATCGCCCGGACAAGCTGCAATGCCCTTCGACATATGGCAGAAGCCAAGGGACAGAAACTGGACATGGTTGACAACAGCACGCGCCACGTGGTGATGGGCAATAAAAGCGGCCTTGTCCGGATCCTGAACAATCTTCTTTCCAATGCGATAAAATTCTCCGAGCAGGACAAAAAAATCGTCATGGTCGTGGAAAACGGCCATGACGAAGACGTGATCATTTCCGTCATCGACCAGGGCATCGGTATCCCGGAAGACACCATTCCCTTTTTATATGACAAATTCTCAAAAACATCCAGAGAAGGCACGTCGGAAGAAAAGGGAACAGGCCTTGGCATGTCCATAATCAAGGAAATGGTGGAACTTCATAACGGCCGCATTGAAGTGACCAGTGAAGAAGGGAAGGGTTCATGCTTCAAGATCTTTCTCCCGTTGTCCTCTGAAAAAATCCTCGAAACCGGGGATGCCAAAAGCCCGGAGGGACCGCCGCAGGCCGCCCCGGAAAACTGCTCCATTCTCGTTGCTGAAGACAACCCGATAAACAGAAGGCTCGCGAAAAAATTCTTAGAAGAGGCAGGCCATCAGGTAACACTTGTCGACAACGGACGTCTGGCGGCAGAGACAGCGCAATCAAAAAAATTCAATCTTATCTTCATGGACATGAACATGCCGGAGATGGATGGGATGGAAGCAACACGACTTCTTCGTGAGGCAAAGGTGAGCACCCCGATCATTGCCCTTACAGGAGAAACGTCGGATAAAAGTATTGAGACATGCAAAAAGGCCGGGATGGACGATTTTCTGACCAAACCGTTCAAGGCCAAAGACTTAAACGAAAAGGTTGCCCGGTATTGTCAATTAACAAAAACGGTAAAAAGTAGTTAAACGCTGAGTTTATCCCGGGCCTGTCGCATCCCATCGAATATGGCTGCAGCGATCTCTTCCGGGAACCCGGGAGACAGCTCTGCGCCGACTTGGTCGATCACGCTCTCCATGCCCCAATCCTTATGTTGATACGATAGGCGTCTGCATTTCTCTCCTTATGTCGAAAACGTCATAATTTTATTTTATGGCGGTTGCGACATACGCCCCGGTATAAACACAAAAACTTTTGAAAAGATGAAAAACCCAAAAAGGCGCCTGAGATGTTTTCCAGCATCAGAGTGCGCTGACAAAAAACCATTAAGCATTTAATTATTCCCTTGACTATTTCCAAAGTGATTTTATATTTCCTCCTATGTGTGTTACACAAATCATCACCACAAAAAAATATAATAGCTTCGAAGAAGCGAATTTCGTTATTTTAAGAGGGAGTTACCATGCTAAAAGAAATCATTCTTGCAATGACCCTTGTCATTGCGGTCGGCTGTTCCGGAGAACCTGACAAGCCAGAGGCCTCTCAGGCTCCGGGAACAGGCGCACACGAGACTGCTCTCACACCGAACACAGCAGAAAATCATCTCATTACAAATTACAACCTGATGTTTTTCCTTGATCCAAACGGGAGGCCATGCCAAATGCAGGATGCCATCCTCTCGGGTCTCTCGGAAGAACTCCGGGGCAAGGTCAACATCCGGCATGTCAAAACAACCGTCCCTGCCGACAGGAATCTTTTTTATCAATATGGCATTCGCGCGCTCCCGGCGCTTCTTCTTGCTGATGCATCAGGAAATGAAATTAAACGGATACCGCCGGGCGTAAAGAACGAGACTGATATTCGCAGCCTTGTTCATAACATACCCGGGTATTAATATATGGGACCCATCGACATTACATTCGCATCCGTCCTAATGGCGGTTTTTGCAGGTCTTGCAAGCATAGCATCCCCGTGCGTCCTCCCCGTGGTCCCGATTATCGTAACCGGGACGGAAGAGGACCACAAACATCGGCCCCTGCTCATAGTGCTGGGGCTGAGTATCAGTTTTATCGCCATGGGCGTGATAACCTCGCTCTTTGGAGGCGCCATTGCCGGCATTATGCCTCTGGTTGAAAAAGGCGCCGGGATAATCGTCATCATCTTCGGAGCGCTGATGCTTCTCGACATCAATCTGTTTAAAAAATTCACCTTTTTCTACAAATTTCAGTTCGAAAGCAGAGGCCGCTGGTCCGGACTCATCCTCGGCCTTACCCTCGGTATTGTCTGGATACCATGCGTAGGACCTATGCTCTCGGGAGTCCTGGCGCTGGTGGCAACTCAGGGCAAACTCTTTTCCGGACTTATTCTCCTGGCTTTTTACTCACTGGGCTTTGCAATCCCCATGCTTCTGGCTGGATATGCTTCTCAATCGGTTCGTCAAAAAATCCGCCTGATAAACAGCTATCCAACGGCGATCAGGATAATAAGCGGTATTCTTCTTATCGCATTCGGCGGTTATATTCTCACATCCGGCATGCTGGCAATAGGAAGTTCCTTTTAATTTGGCTGCAAAGGGCCAGTGACCCCACCCACTGATGTCTGCCCGTATTTTCGTTTCTGTATTGCTTCCCACAGATTTACCGTTGACACCTTTTTCCAGAAAATGTACTAAAGTTTGTGGTAAAAACCGATTTCTTATCATCTCCTTATCATCTCTGAGAGCAGGAAGACAATGTGTGAATTCTGTACCAAACATGGAGACGGGAAGGTCTGGTTTAAAAATGCGGCAAATTATGCCAATGACCTGATGGCTGATCTCAACCGGC
>DAOVSZ010000138.1 GCA_030627725.1 Desulfobulbaceae bacterium | reverse complement strand
GCGGAGACTCCGAAGATGGGGTGCAGCTGAATAGTTACAACTTGGGAATTTTACCAATCTTTTGAGCTTGGCTGAATAGTTATTTTTTGCTTGGGTCTGCTCTGCCCCTGTTACAGTTTTTAAAAATTTTTTGAAACAAAAAGTGTTAACACGTGTCTGAAAGAAAACGAGTGTCACATTGTTCCGTGCGGTGATGGTCTGTTATGCAGGTTCTTGTAAGGAATTCTTTTGGGTTGACACCTCTGTATGTATCGTGGTAATTTTTTTCGCTTTATATAATTCGGCTGAACCGCTGTAAAAAAACAATTTTCCACTTTTCACTTTTATTTAACCCTACATCTACCATAACCACTTATGAAGAAAGAAAAAAATGCTTTATGGGAATTTTTTGCCTCTGTAAAGCTTGCGCTCTTTGTCTTGATAGTTCTCGCCATAACCTCAATAATCGGGACCATTATTCCTCAGGGAGAGTCGTACGGGTTCTACGTCGGCAAGTATGGCCCGACAACGGCCCAGGTGTTTAAGCTCCTCAATGTCCCTGATATGTATAACGCCTGGTGGTTTCTTTCTTTTCTCGTTCTTTTAAGCATAAACCTGACGGTCTGTTCAATCGAACGGTTGCCGAATGTATTGCGTCTTATGGGAAAGGAGAACCTTAAGACGGATTCCCTTCGTATCTCAAGGATGCGGTCACGTGCCGCCTTTTTTGCCGCTTCTTCGGTAGAGGAGAGCGCTGGTAAGCTCAAAGAGGCGCTTGGTTCAAGCAGATGGAAGATGATGCAGTCCGATGTTGAGGACGGCGTTCTGTTTTTCCTTCAGAAAGGGGCCTGGACAAGGCTTGGAGTCTTTACGGTCCATTTCAGCATTCTGGTTATCTTTGCCGGCGCCATTATCGGTTCGCTCTTTGGCTATAAGGCAAGTATCATGCTGCCGGAGGGCGCGCGCACGGATTTTGTGTATCTGTCTGACGGCTCAGGAACGAAAATGCCCCTTGGGTTTACACTGCGATGCGATCGGTTCGACCTTAGCTATTATGACACTGGAGCGCCGAAGGAATATCGTTCAAGGCTGGTTGTTGAAAAGGACGGCAAAGAACTTCTGGCAAAAGAGGTCATTGTCAATGATCCACTCCAGTATGGGGGGTTGACCTTTTATCAGGCAAGTTATCAAGGGTTGGAGAACCAGTATTTTGCCGATATTGAAAACAGGTCTACAAAGGCAAGGCAGAAGTTTCTTGTGACGCCGCGTAAGGAGTCGAAATGGCCCGATCAGGGTGTCACCTTTGGAATCGTGGGCAGAATGGGACCTGATTGGCAGGGCAAGTACCGTCATAAGATATGGTTTTCGGATGGTCAGGGCGCCCCTTCCCAGTTTCAGATGGAAGAAAACGCCACTGTTGTCGTTCAAAGGCCCGGAACAGAGTATACCTTCTTTCTCAAGCAGCGTTTTGCGACAGGATTGCAGGTGGCAAAAGATCCCGGCGTCTGGTGGGTCTATATCGGCTGCACTCTTATGCTGCTCGGCCTCTACGTGGCCTTTTTTACCTCGCATCGGCGTATCTGGCTTCATGTCTCCCGGGAAGGATCCCGATCCAGGGTCTTGGTCGGTGGTTTAAGCAATAAAGATAAACTGGGTTTTGAAAATGAGTTCTCCCGGTTTTCAGAGTCTTTGACTGAGAACGGTCGTCTCAATTTAACAAAGGAATAGGTAACTATCCAGCAGCACCCCATCTGCACACGATCAGGCTGGTTCACATAGGACTACTATAGTTCTCCAGCCTGCTTGTGTACATCTGGGGCACTTCTGAATAGTTACAGGATGGTGTTTCGGCCAAGTATTCAGCGCCACCTGAACAGTTACAGGAATAGTCATGAACAGTTCTCAACTTCTCGGTGCAACAACGTTTCTCTATCTTTTTGCCTCTGTCCTCTATGCGGCAATTTTTATCTTTCGGGCCCAAAAGCTCGGCATCGTTGCGACCGGTGTGATTGTTATCGGGTTTCTGGTGCAGACTGCCGGAATCATAATGCGGTGGGTTGAGTCCTATCAGATCGGTTACGGACATGCGCCGCTGTCCAACATGTATGAATCCCTGGTCTTTTTCTCCTGGGCGATCGTTGTTTTTTACCTTGGGCTTGAACTCAAATTCAAGAATCGCATTATCGGCGCATTTGCCGTGCCTTTTGCCTTCTTAAGTATGGCCTATGCCTCGTTTTCCACCGAGTTTGGGCAGGAGATCAAGCCCCTTGTGCCTGCCTTGCAGAGTAACTGGCTTATTGCGCATGTTGTTGCCTGTTTTATCGGCTATGCCGCATTTGCCGTGGCTTGTGGGCTCGGTATCATGTATCTGATGAAAGACAGAGGGAAGAAAGGGGCTGCAGCAGTCGGCAAGGATGAAGGGCTCCTCGGCACATTGCCGGACCTCAAGATCATTGATGATATTATACATAAATCTCTGGTTTTTGGTTTTCTCTGGCTGAGCACGGGGATCATCACCGGCGCTATCTGGGCAAATTCCGCATGGGGCACCTACTGGAGCTGGGACCCGAAGGAGACATGGTCTCTGATTACCTGGTTTGTATACGCAGTCGCTCTTCATGCCCGTTTTACAAAGGGCTGGGGCGGCAAATGGATCGCCTGGCTGGCAATATTAGGTTTCCTGGCTGTTCTTTTCACCTACTATGGAGTCAACTTCCTTCTGTCCGGGCTGCACAGCTACGGCTGAAAAAATAATGCATTTATACCTTCTGTTCATTCTTGACAAACAGAGGTTGACCGAATATATATTCATTTTATAAAAATGAATAATGGTTCAGTTTGTTCCTGTTCTGTTTGTTAACAATTAAGAGGTATGTAGAAAATGAACAAAAAGATACTCGTAGTTGTTGCTGCATTTGCATTTCTCTTCGGACTCGTGTTCTCCGGCTCATCTTTTGCCGCTGATCCCGGTCCGGCTGACATGGTTTTAAAGACAACAAAGGGTAAGAAACCTGCTAACTTCCCGCATAAGTTGCATCAGGAGTCATTTAAGTGCGGCGATTGTCATCACGGTCAAACTGCCGATGGAAAAAAGGTTGATTACATTGACGGTCAGGAGATCGGAAGGTGCGCCAGCTGCCATAACCCGGACATGGCCAACCTAAAGTTGAACAGCTATAAAAACGCCGGTCACGCAAACTGCAAAGGCTGCCATAAAGATATGATCAAGGGGCCGACCAAGTGTAACGACTGTCACCCTAAGAAAAAGAAGCAAATGGAAGGCTGCTAAGAACAGCAGTTGCAAGATAGTTTGAAAAAAAGCTGCTCATTTGAGCAGCTTTTTTTGTTTTGACTGTCCAATAAAAGCTACTATGGCGTCCAGATTACAGAAGACCAACAAAAAACAAAGCGCAAAATCCAGGCCGCAGGCCCGGGTCTGGAACTGGACCCACGTGCATCTGATCTTCTATCAGCTTGTCATTGCTTTTTTCCTTTCTCTCTCCATAGTGGGTGTCCTCTATCTCTATATCTCACTCGACATTCCCGATATAAGTTCTCTTGCCGGCTATCGTCCTGCGGTAACAACCGTTATTCTTGATGATCAGGGCGAGGTTGTTGAGCGTGTTTTTTCAAAAAACAGGACTATAGTACCCCTGTCGAAGATGCCGGATACTCTTGCACAGGCCTTTGTTGCCGCTGAAGATGCGAGGTTTTATCAGCACAGCGGGGTTGATGTATGGTCAATTCTGAGGGCGTTGATCCATAACATCAAAAAAGGTGGGAGGGGACAGGGAGGAAGCACCATCACCCAGCAGGTAGCGCGTTCGCTGCTTCTTTCGCCGGAAAAGACCTATACACGCAAGATCAAGGAAGCCATCCTGGCGTACCGGATTGACAAGGCGCTGTCAAAGGAAGAGATCCTCCATATCTATCTGAACGAGATTTATCTTGGTGAAGGCGCCTATGGAGTGGAGGCGGCAGCCCAGGTCTATTTTGGAAAAAGTGTCGGAAAGCTTAACCTTGCAGAGATTTCCATCCTTGCCGGTCTGCCGCAGGCGCCAAGCCGGTATTCACCGTTCAAGCACTATAAACTGGCCAAGAAACGGCAGATATATGTCTTAAACAGGATGGCGGAAGACGGTTATATTACGCCGACCTCGGCAAGGGCGGCGTATAAGACGTCTCTTTTCTGGGGACCTCCTTTTCGCGTCGCCAAAGAAAGCAGGTATTACCTGCAGCATGTGAAGAATTATGTGGTGCGGAAGTACGGCAGTACGCGTTTTCGGTCCGGCGGACTTACCATCTATACGGTCCTGGACAGAGACCTTCAGAAGGAAGCGGCCAAAGCTGTTAGAAATGGGGTGGCCTCCTGGCGGAAGAGGCATAGAGGCGCGGCAAAGGAATCTCCCCAGGCAGCGCTTGTCGCTATGGAGGTACGAACCGGTAATGTGAAGGCGGTGGCCGGCGGTACGGATTTTTCCCGCAGTCAGTTTAACCGAGCAACTCAGGCCAGAAGGCAGCCAGGGTCGGCATTTAAACCTCTTATCTATGCAGCGGCCCTTGAAGCCGGGTTGACGCCGGCAACGCTTCTTGTAGATGAGCCGATACAGTTGCCCGGGGCGGAATCGGGACGCCTCTGGGAACCCAGGAACTTCAGCGGTACATTTCAGGGCCTGACAACCTTGCGGGACGGTTTGGTGTATTCAGGAAATATAGTCACAATTAAATTGCTTCAGGAGGTCGGAATCAGGCAGGTTGTGGATCTTGCAAAGGATATGGGGATCTCGGCAAAGATCTCCCCTGATCTTTCTCTTGCCTTGGGGTCTTCCGGTCTTTCTCTTATGGACCTTACCGCGGCATATGCGGTTTTTGCCGGAAAGGGGAGATATCTCAGGCCGACCTTTGTCAGAAAGATCGTTGACAGGGACGGCAAGGTCCTTGAAGAAAACAGGCCCTCCCCAGAACGGGCGTTGGATTCCCTCACTGCCTTTCAGGTAACGCATCTTTTAAAAAGGGTCATTGAAGAGGGGACGGGAAAGCGGGCCAGAGGGCTCTTTGCTCCGTCAGCCGGCAAGACCGGGACAACGGACAGCAATATGGATGCCTGGTTCATCGGTTTTACGCCAACATTGGCCACAGGTGTCTGGCTTGGTTTTGATGAGAAAAATTCGCTCGGAGAAAAAGAGACCGGAGGGCGTGCAGCAGCCCCTGTCTGGCTCGACTTTATGAAAAAGGCGGAAAAATATCTTGATACAGAGGATTTCGAGGTCCCGGAAGGAATAACCATGCTTCCGATGAATAACGAGACAGGTGAAGTTTTGACACGAGAAACAGCCGACACACACTGGGAGGCGTTCCGTCGCGACAGTCTGCCGGTTGAAAGGAAGATTATAGGGGAGAAGAAGGAGGCGTTGGACGCTCTTGAAGATACTGAACTCTGACAAGGGGAAAAATCCCCGCAGCCGACCGGGTATGGTCCTGTGAGAGTTCAGCTGCGGGGAAAACTTTAATCAGTCTTTTTTTTCGGGATGTTTTTAAGAGCGTCCTTGCAGTAGTAAGCAACAGTGAATTCCCGCATGAGATTGCTGGTGAGTTTATCAATTTTGGCATCATCCTGGGCCATGACCCTGATTGCCACCCGCTTCATGCCCTCTTCCGGCGCATCTTCATAGGAGGTCAGGATGCTTATGATGCGAGCGTCATGTTCTCTTAGATATTGGACCAGTGTGGTTACGGCTCCCGGCTTGTCAGGCAGGTCAAAGGCATATTGCACGGCCCCGTCTTTGATGCCGGTGCTGTGGATAAAGCCGCGCAGGACATCAGTCTCACTCAAAAGGCCGATCAGGCGGTCGTTGTCGTCAATGACCGGCAGTCCGGAGATTTTGCTCTCCACCATGATCATCGCGGCTTTTTCGAGCGAATCTTCACCGTTCAAGGTATAAGGCTGCGGTGTCATGACCTCCTTTACCTTCATCTCCGAGAGAAGATAGTAGAGCTCGTGAATGTCCAGCGAGGTCGTTTTGGAAGGGGAAGCATCTTTTACATCGCGATCTGTTATGATTCCGATCAGTTTGCCGTGAGAGACAACAGGCAGCCTTCGGATAGTGTTTTCTTTCATGATTCGGGTGGCGCGCATCAGAGAGGTGTTCTCGTCAACAGTCAGGACATCAGCTGCCATCCAATCTTTAATCAACATATTTTTCCCTCCTTGCATTCAAATTCGATAATAAATATTAATCTATAATCCTATACCATATTCGTACAAAATGTGTCATGTATAAAATATTCCGATGAAGGTAAGCGATCACAGACACCGAATCTAGCCACGATCAGGGCGCCCCAACATACCCAAGTATAGTCGATCGCCCTGCTTGCGGCTATCTCCGGCGCCTGTAATCGCTTACAGGTCAGGCGTTAGATCATCAATTGGCAGCTTCAATCCATGATCAGTTACCGATGAAGAACCTTCCCCTTTCAGACAGCATGCTCGAATCGCTCCTGACGTACCTTGCCGGGAAGGACTCATTTGTCTTTCTGGAGACCGTTCGGTGCACCAGTGAGGACCATAGGACTCTTCTTTTTTTAGACCAGGTTGACCGGCTGATTTTGAGGCAGGGTGATTCTCCTCTCTCCTTTTTCCGGCAGGCGGAATCCTTTATGAATAAGGGATATTATCTTGCCGGCTGGTTTTCGTATGAATTCGGGTATACGCTTGAGCCGGTCCTGGGTAGAGGTGATGCATCCGACCCTGACAGGATACTTGCCGACCTTGGCATCTTTCGCTCCCCGCATATCTATGATCACCAGACCGGAACATTTTCCGGCGCCGGTCCCTGGCCTGTGACTGTTGATGATGGGATAGACAGGGCCTATCGTGTCGGCAACGTTCGCTTAAACGAGACCAGGGAGGAGTATTGCGAAAAGATCAGGAGGATAAAGGGCTATATTGAGGCAGGTGATACCTATCAGGTCAATTACACCCTCAAACTCCTCTTCGAACTCTCCGGTTCCTCCGAGTCGTTTTATCGGGCGCTGCGCCGGAACCAAAGCGTTTCATTCGGCGCCTATATAAGGTCCGGTCCCAGACGGATCATGTCATTTTCGCCTGAGCTTTTTTTTAGAAAAACAGGAGATTCTTGCGTTGTCAGGCCGATGAAAGGAACGATCCGGCGAGGGCGGACTGTTGGTGAGGACCATGCCATAGCCTCTTCCTTGCGTGCTGATATCAAGAACCGCAGTGAAAATATCATGATCGTCGATCTGTTGCGAAACGATCTCGGCCGG
>DAOVSZ010000007.1 GCA_030627725.1 Desulfobulbaceae bacterium | reverse complement strand
CAGAGGCCGCATTGCTCTCCAGGGTGGCGATCCCGGCTGAAAACATCCATCGCATCCCAACGGAGCTCGATTCACCGGCTGCGGCTGCGGACGCGTATGAAAAAACCATACACAATTTTTATACCGCCTTTTCCGCCACCACCCCGTCAAACAGCTTGCCGGGTTTTGATCTCGTCCTCTTGGGAATGGGCCAGGACGGTCATATCGCCTCTCTTTTTCCAAATGATCCGCTCTTATCGGAACAAGACCGGCTGGTGGCTGCGGTCGATACTCCCAAAGGCTCTCCGCCAGTGCCTCGGATCACCCTCACCCTGCCGCAAATTAACAAAAGCAGCTGTGTTCTTTTCCTTACTACCGGTAGTGAAAAACAGAAAATTCTCGATGCGATCGAAAAAGATAAGGAAAAAGCCTCCCTCCGATATCCAGCCGCGTTGATCAGGCCGGAAGGAAGGTGGTTATGGTTTTCAGTAGGACATGGAAAGGAAGTGTAGTTTCGTGATGTTCGTGGCTATTATTAAGCTTTGTTCTCAATCAGACCAAGTTCTCTCAGGCATACCAGCAAATCGTCAGCCACAACTGGCTTGACAATTACCCCGTCGCAACCCTCGGCATTACATTTTTCCCTGTTCATGTTGTCTGCCAGGCCGGTTACCATGACAATCCGAGCGCGCTTGTCGTCGCCAAGGTTATTGCCCCTTTCAATCTCCCTGATTTTGGTTAACGCCTCAATGCCGTCCATCTCCGGCATCATAATATCAAGGCAGACAAGATCGTAGGGTTTGTTTTTGAAAAGTGAAAGTCGGTATGCTCTGACAACCTCTTCTCCGTTCACAGCCGCATCGCACCGGCCAAAATCAGAAAGAATCTCGGAAAGCATGATCCGGGAAATAAGGTCATCATCTGCTATCAGTATGCGCATTTTTTTCTTTCGCCCTCACCTTGTTCCTCTCCCCTGGAAGAGGAGAGGCATTGAAGCGGCAATCACATTATAATCTCTCAAAGGGGACTTAAAAATCAAGTTTTTTTTGTATTTTTTCGTGGGAGTAGCAGCCATCAGTCAAAAGTCAATCGCCTCACACGGGCCGAGGACTTCAGTACCCCGACCGGGTCGATATAGTCGTAAACACGCGGCTGTTTCCCTTCAGCAGGTCGTAAAATCCGGCCCACTACCTGAAGAAGCCTGCCGGTAAATTTTATCGGGGTTGTCAGAAAGAGTGTCATCAGGCCCGGGCAGTCAAAACCCTCACCGATAAGCTGCACGGTTGAGATCACGACCTTTACCCTGTTGTTGCGGATCGCCTCCACCAGTTTCGCCCGCTCGTCGGCCGCTGTCCTGCCGGTAAGCACAGGCGCTTTAATCCTGTACCCGGCAAGGAGTACGGAAAGGGATTCGCAATGCGCAACCCGGTCACTGACCACCAGCACGGTCCCTCGCCCCTGTCCGACCTCAGCCGCAATATCGGATACAATCTGCCGGTTCCGCTCCTTGTTGTTGATAAGCGCCTTCATGAGATCCTGATATTTCCCGCGATACCCGTAGTGAAATTCGGTCGGTTTCTGGATAAATTCCGGTTGTAAGACCGCGCCGGTGGAATAGAGTTTGTCGGCGTCGACCTTGTGGGCGCTCTCGCCAAGATAAAAATTGATCAGGTTTGTCAGCCCGTCCCGTCGGAATGCAGTGGCGGAAAGCCCGAGAGAGTACTTACAGTCAAAGGCGGTGACCACATCGGTGAAAAGGGAGGCAGGGACCCGGTGGCACTCGTCCACCACAATATGGCCGAAATGCAGCGGCAGTTCATCAAGACGGTTTCGCGCGGAATTCACGATCGCAATCGTGACCGGTTGTATCTCAAAATGACCATCCCCGATCAGACCGGCCTCGATATTCAAAAAATTCCTCACCCGCTCCGACCACTGGTAGAGAAGTTCCTTGGTGTGAACCAGAACAAGAGTGGGCTGGCTTCTTTCGGCAATCACGGCAAGCGCGATCACGGTCTTGCCGGACCCGGTCCCGGCCTCAACCACCCCGAAGTCGCGCTCCACCACGGCATCAAATGCCTCTTTCTGATACGGTCGCAGATCACCGGAGAAAGTAAAAGAACATGGCGGGGTTGTCCTTCTGTTATCAATAATCTCCGGCGATGTTCCGGTATATTTTCGGCACAGCCGCACCGATTGGTTCCCAAACCCGCGCGGAAATCGTATCCCGTCAACTTCCTGTTCAAAGAAATAGAGATAGGGTTTCAGTTTCTTGCCGATCCATCGGCCGTATTTCCGGGCATCACGGTATTTCGGATTGACAACGGTCAGGTGCGTCTTTACGGCATCAAGAAGTTCCCTGGAAACCCCGGTAAGATAACAGTCAGCGCCAACGATAAGAACGAGTCTGTTCTTCATAATCTAACTGACTATCTTATTTTTGTAGAAATATCAATAGATACGGCTCAACTTTCCGGATTGTAAGTTTCATAAAACCAACGGAACAACATAGAGATTGTTTTGACAATGAGACACTGGAGTTATTTCGTAGAGGCGCCTCTGTATTGTGTTGCTCACAAGACAAAATACAGCGCGATCACACTTTTTTTGCAATTTATTTTGATTTTTCCAGATATGTGTTACTATATATGTATGATTTTTTGTCCTAAAATCTTAAAATCCGGCACGTTGTTGTTCACATTTTTCGTGGCCTGTATCTGCATGTCGGCCTCTTCAGCTGTTGCGTTCGATATTGTCGTGCTTCAAGATGCGCAGACTGAGGCCTACAATAACGCCTATGACGGTTTTCTGCAGACCGGCGTTGAATCTCATGCAAACGGCAGTATAAAAAGCATCCGGACCGACCTCGTAACACGCATTGTCCTCCGGCAGAATGATTTCCATGATATTGAATCAAGAATCAATGCCTTACGCCCGGACCTGATCGTTGCTATCGGTGAACAATCACTCTCAGCAGCCGAACAATTTTCAACCATCCCCGTTGTCTCTCTCCTTGCTCTGAATTCGTCGCAGTCTCTTGCCCGCCATCCGAACATATCAGGTATCAGCATGCATATCCCGGCCTCACAGCAGCTGGCTGACCTGATTGAACTCATCCCTGCCGTGAAAAGAATCGGCATCATCTATGACCCAGCCAAATCCAGGAGCATTATTGATGAGGCCACCCTCTTTGCCGAGGCGCGGGGAATCACCCTGGTTACGGAACAGGTCCGCTCCGCAAGAGAAGTTTCCCGGACGCTTTCCGGGATGGCGGGGAAAATAGATGCCTTTTGGATGCTCCCGGACACCACGGTAATTACAACACAGACGATTGATGCCATCTTTCTTTTTTCATTTCAACAGAGGGTGCCGGTCCTTACTTTTGCAGATAAATTTATCGCTCAAGGCGCTGTTGTGGCCGTGACTCTTGACCTGAAAGCAATCGGCATGCAGGCTGGAGAGATGGCCAGATCCGTCCTTGCCGGGAATGTCTCGGGCAGGGGCTTTCAGGAACCCGTGAGAAAGTCAAAAGTCCGGTTTAACGATCTTGTTGCACAAAAAATGTACCTGCGCGTCAATACTGCCCAGTTGAAAAGCCGTTCCCTCTCCCGCCGGACCAGATGATCAAATTTCAACTCAGCTTTCGCACCAAGATATTTATCACCATTCTTGCAACCCTGCTTGGATTGTTGGCCCTCTTTGACCTTCTTTTTATTCAGTCTGAGCAGAAACTTCTTACAGACTATACGATCAGGGCAGGAAAAGCTCTGTCTATGCTCTTTGCGGATAATATCCGTAACGGCGTTTACAGCGAACATGAAGCGCTGCTCATACGCCCGGTTGAAGACCTGTTTGAGTTTGAGACTGTAA
Source organism: Desulfobulbaceae bacterium (assembly GCA_030627725.1). Taxonomy (GTDB): domain Bacteria; phylum Desulfobacterota; class Desulfobulbia; order Desulfobulbales; family DAOVSZ01; genus DAOVSZ01. The sequence continues at coordinate 18,778 of DAOVSZ010000007.1, read as the reverse complement.
GGCATATTGCCATCTATTCGAGCGATTGCCGGCTGCTTATGAGAAAAGACAGGGACAGCGGATCAGCTTTGAATGCACGGTATTCGGAACTGAAAACAGATGAAATCTGCAAAGAACAGGCATCTCTTGCGTTACAGCCTCCTTTACATCAGGTCCTTGATGATTCTTTTGTTTTCTGGGCGCCGGTCCTTTTGCATACCAGTCCGTCTGCATATTCCCTCTACTTCGATACTCCCCTCGCACATAAGGACGACCACGAATTCATCGGTTATATCTGCCTGGCTTTGAGCAAGGAGGACCTCAATACGAGGATGGACACCCTTTTTAGGCAGAATATATACTTCATGCTTGTCTTTCTTTTTCTTAGCATTGTGATCACCGCAATCATCTCCCGGCACATCAGCAGTCCGCTGGCGCGTCTTCTGGAACATATAAAAAACAGTAACGTTCATCTGGATTATAATGATGACATGCTCCAACTGAAGGAAGGTTTTTCCGTTATTGCAGATCATCTTTCCATGGCCTTTGACACCATAAATGACCTGAACAAGGACGTTGAACATAAGGCCGGGCAGCTTGCGTTACGCAATCAGGAGCTTGAAAAACTCAATTTCGAACTCAACGGCATGAACAGCCGGCTGACCCACGACAACGCCTTGCGGAGGGAGGCTGAATTCCAGGTACAGGCCCTGACACAGAAGTTGATCATGGCCCAGGAACTCGAACGGCAGAAAATCGCCTATGAACTTCACGACAATGTCGCCCAGGAGCTTTCCTCGACCAAGATAGCGTCCGAGACCCTCTTTGATGGATACGATGATATTCCTGTTGAGGTAAAAAAACGGAGGCAAAAGATGACTGATCTCGTGCTCCACTCCTTAAGATCCTTGCGCAACCTTTCTTATGACCTGCGGCCTTCAGATATTGAACAGGGAGATTTTACAAGGACCTTGCTCCGATACTGTGAAGAGTTTGCCGCACAAGAAGATATACAAGTCAATTTTCTCTCAACCGGACTGGACTCTATCTCCTTGGACTATGATTATAAAATCAACATCTTCCGCCTGCTGCAGGAAGCGCTTAACAATATCAAAAAACATGCTGAAGCCAATCTCGTTGAGGTTAAAATTCTGATCTCCTATCCGAATCTCATTATGCGGATCGAGGACAATGGCAAGGGGTTTGAAATTGAAAAGAGAAAAACAGAAGCGCTTTATGAAAAAAGGATGGGCATAAAAGGCATGGAGGAACGGACCCGCCTGCTTGGCGGACGAATTACCTTTACCTCTTCTCCTGAGAGCGGCTTGAAAATTTTTGTTGAAATACCATACAAAAGGAACGATTACCATGACGAAGAAAATTCTGATCATTGAGGACCATCCCTTGTTTAGAGAAGGGCTTACGGCCCTTCTGGACCGCTATGAAGGTTACGAGGTGATTGGAGAGGCAGGAACCGGCAGAGAGGGTCTTCTGCTTGCCGCGAAATTCAAACCCGACCTGGTCCTGCTCGACATTACGCTTCCAGGCATCAGCGGCATCCAGGTTGCCAGGGAACTGCTCGCTGAACTGCCCGGTTCCAAAGTCCTGATCGTTTCAATGCACGTAGGAATCAACAACATCATTGATTCCTTTCAGGCTGGGGCAACCGGATATCTTACCAAGGAATCCGCCTCAGGACAGCTTCTTGTTGCGATGGAAGCTCTCTTGGAAGGAAAACGCTTTATTGATCCATCCCTTTCTCCGGAACTCATTGATAAAATTATCGAACTTACACAAGACAAGAAAAAAGATGACCGTGACCCTTATGCCACCCTGACGGCAAGGGAACAGGAGATAATGCGGCTTTTGACCATTGATCGTACCATTCCGGAAATCGCCAACGAATTTTCTCTGAGCCCCAAGACTATTGAAAACCATCGATCCAACATCTTTACAAAACTTGGTGTCAGGAACAAAATGGAGTTGTACCAGTATTCCATGAAAATCGGCCTTGTCGATGCGTAAATGCTCGAGAATCATCTCACTCTTTGATCAGTACTATTGCCTCCGATGGATTTTTTTAAAAAAAAGTCATTTTTTTTCATTTTTTTTCATTTTTTTTTGCGTTACCGAACGTAAGATAAAGTTTTCGACACTATTCTAAGTTTCTTAATAGTTTCAGCCTGTTGCTTAGTTTTTCTAGAAAAGCGCTCTCTTTTCTCCCGGGAAATCCCGGGGGTCTCTCCCGGCCTCTCCCGACTTTCTCCCGGTTTCTCCCGACCTCCCGACCAAAACATAGGGAACACACCTATTTTCTTTTTCTTTTCCTTTTATTAAAATAGGAAACAGGGAAGATGTCACTCGCTCTCCACAAGCGTTCTGCGCTTGAGAGATAAGCCAATCTTGACAACCTCGTAAAAAGTCGAACTCGCTGAATTCGTCTCAATGATTTCAGTAGGATAGAGACGGTTAACGCGTCCGTCTCGTGCTTTTTACGAGACCGACAATCGTACGTTCATACATGAATGCAGTTTATTGGTTTTTCATAACGTTATGCTACAAAACAATCAACAGATCAGGACCGGCAGTATTCAACTGCGTAAGGACAACATAATGCAATGGACCATATCCGTGCATGACGAGATCAAGACCCCTGATATGAAAGAGATGATTGAAGGTGCGCTTAAGTTGTCCACTGAAGCAATCCCGCTTCTTCTGAAGCATACCACCCCCCACTCTCTCTCCTTTGAGGCGCAACAGGAACTTTTAAAAACAAAGAAATTCTGCGCGATTGGGGTGTTGGCATTAAACCCTTGGACCATAGAAATTTGGAACCTGTTCATTTCCGCTCATAAACCGGACGTGCCGGTTAAGATTTTTTTATATGAAAAAGAAACAGTCAATTGGCTCAAGAATTACGCCTATTCACCAGCCGAGAAACCTACGAATTAAACGAATCTCTCACAGGATCTGCACACTTATCAATGAAAAACAAAGACGCGAAAATCTATCAAGGCTGTGTTCTGCTGGTGGACGATGATGAGATGATACGAAAACCGGTGAAACAGATGCTTGAGGTTATCGGCATGAAAACATTTACAGCCAGCAGCGGCAAAGAGGCCTTACGGATTTTCAAAGACAACACGGATACGATCGACTGCGTCCTCCTGGACTACGTCATGCCCGACATGAACGGGAAGGAGACCTTTCGCAAGCTTTGCAAGATCCATCCGGAAATCAAGGTCCTTATCTCCAGCGGCAATGACCAGGAAGAGATACAAGAGCAATTCAAGGGGAAAAATATTGTCGGTTTTCTTCCCAAGCCCTACTCCTTCAATAATCTGCAGATGAAAATAAAAGAAGTTTTTGAGAGATAACAAAATGCAAAAAAAATCAATTCTCATGATCGATGTTGACCAGGCAATCCTTGGGTCATTAGGCATTACCATGGAGAAGAATGGTCATGAACTCATCAAGGCAACCAGCGGCCGGGATGCGCTTGAAAAAATGCGCAATGGCAAAGATTTTGATCTGATTGTCATCGGAAATGACGCGAATACCTTAGGGAGAAGACCTGAGAAAACAGTGAAAAATTAAAAGTGAATGTACTTTACACATTACACTGTTCGCTTGGTTCCTGAGCAGGTAAAGGCATTGTGGATCATCTTGATGAAGCTGCCTTTATCTATGCCGATATTCTTCCCGCACGAACAGTGCACCTTCCCCCCGACCTCACTAAAAACGTATATCTTCCGTATCCGATCCCGGTGACAGCGAAGGACCTCACCCGGTCCGATCTTATCGTATTTCCATAATTTTCTTTTACAGGCAGCACAGCGAATAACAAGCACAACACCTTCCTCTTCACATCCTCGAAAATTCCCGTTGCATATTTTATGTATACATAATAAATGATACTTAAGGAACAGCCTTGAATACGATAAAAAATCCGGCTCATTTGGGTCATGTTATTGAATGCCCGTTCCTTCAAAAAAGTCTACCATACCCATGAAATTCTATCGCCCAAAATCATTTTCAGCGCTCGTCCTGATCGGTTTTGCATTTGTCTCAATACCACTTATCGTTGCCCTTGTGAATGCCGAGATCTTCATGGGACAACTTGCAAAAAAAAGTGAACAGACAATATTCAATTCGGTGACCGGCTCTCAGTTGAGTCAAACACTGGTCGAACTGGTTCTGTTGCAGGAACGAAAAGCACGTCAGTATAATGTCCTTGGTGACAATGAACTGAAAAAGGAATTGGTCTCAAACCACCTTGAAATCCTGCAGACTATAGACCGGCTCGCCGAATTGCGAAACGATGCAATTGCTCCCATCCTCTTAAAGATGCAGAAAGTCGAGAGCACGTTATTTCAGATCCTGCAAGAGAACAGCTACAATTCAAAGGCCTATGAGTCAGGTCTTCACTTTTTCCTTGAGCTGGATGAACTTGGGGCAAAGATACACACAGAAAGCAATGCAGCGATTATCAATTCAGTTCACGCTCTGAAAAAAGCAGCCCATCGCGCCCAGCGTATCCTCCTCTGGCTCTCTGCCGCCCTGATTCCTTTTACACTCATTTTTATTATCCGGTTTTCGATGATTATTTCAAGACCCATCAAACAGATCGATCACGGCATTCATTGTCTGGGTGAAGGAGATTTTACCAAATCTATCTCAGTGACCGGTCCGCAAGACTTGATTTTTCTCGGCAAAAGACTGGACTGGCTCCGCAGACAGCTGCAGGAATTTGAAGCGAAAAAACGGAAAGTTACGGCCCATGTCTCACACGAATTAAAGACTCCGCTCGCCTCTATTTGTGAAGGGTCGGAGCTGCTTTCCGAGGAGGTTGTCGGCGCCTTGAACGAGCAGCAGCATGAAATAACCGAGATTTTGAAAAAAAACAGCTCAAAACTCCAGGAACTCATCGACGATCTTCTGGCCTTTAATATGGCTCATGCGCGTATGACCGCACTTAAAAAATCAAAATTTGACATGCGGGAACTGGTGACAGAGGCGCTGGAAGACCATAAGGCATTGGTCTTGAAGAAGGACATTCAGCTTTCGTCATCACTTAAGCCGGTTACCATATCCGGTGATCGTGAGCACCTGCGGACGGTGATTGATAATCTTCTGTCCAATGCGGTCAAATATACACCGAACTCAGAGTCTATATCCATCATAATGGAGACGGATGAGGATTGTCTGACACTCGATGTTCATGACACAGGCCCAGGAATACCGCACGATGAGCAGGAAAAGATATTCGAACCCTTTTATCTGGGCACGTCTTCCGGGAGATCACACATAAAAGGCACCGGACTTGGACTTGCTATTGCAAAAGAATATATCACGGCCCACGACGGCACACTCGATCTGATACCCAAGAACGCCGGCGGAGCGCATTTCCGAGTAACACTGCCATTAACAGTCCTCATACAAATATGAGCCGTTTTACCTCGAATTTTCTGACAATCTTTTGTGCCTGTATTCTTGTTTCAGGATGCGCCGGGATGCAACCCTTGCTCTATTCGGAAATTATTCATAAAAGTGAAAAGAATGCAGCCCCCTTGTCTTTTTCACCTGAAGAGATACTCATCTTCAACTCCCGGCTTGCAAACCTTTCGCCCCACGCATCAGATATCAAGTATAAACACCTCAACGAATCATTCCAAAATCAAAAAAACGACACGGAACGATTGAAGCTTGTCATTCTTGCCCTTACGCCCGATCATACATTCAGCAGTCATAAGAAAGCGCAAGCGCTGCTCAAACCGATGCAGGAAAAGATCTCTGACTTTACGCCCAGGCAGCAGGGACTTATCATTCTTCTGGGGCGTCTTGTTGCAGAGCGGTTGGAAGTGGACGCTCAGCTGGCAGCGGAGAAAAAAAGGGCCGACACCCTGGCCCAACACTTGCATGAATTAAAAAAGATTGAAGAAATTATGAATTTGAGGGAAAAACCCTCTCTTTTGAAAAAATAACCAGAACGCACAATGACGACACACTCTCAAATACTTCTGGTGGATGACGACTCTGATCTTCTTCACCTTCTCTCACTTCGTCTCAACAGCGCCGGTTATGAAGTCAGCGTCGCAAAAAGCGCTGAAGAGGCGCTTGTGCTGATGTCCCTGATCCATCCTGATCTTGTAATCACAGACCTACGCATGGAAGAAATGGACGGCATGGCGCTCTATGACAGCATCCGTGAACAGAATACCTCCCTTCCTGTCATCATCCTTACTGCCCATGGTTCGATCCCGGATGCAGTTGAAGCGACAAAAAGGGGTGTCTTTGCCTTCCTGACCAAACCGCTTAACGGCAAGGACCTTCTGGCACAGGTCCAGAAAGCGCTTACCTTGTCAGGCGCTGCAAAACACAGGAGCGATCATGACAAGAACACCGAATGGCGTCAGGAAATAGTCAGCCAGAGCAAAACGATGGAGGATCTTCTCAGCCGTGCGAAACTCGTAGCTGACTCCGGATCAAACATCCTGATCCAGGGAGAGAGCGGAACCGGCAAAGAACTGCTTGCAAAGGCGATTCATAAGGCAAGTGTTAGGAAAGACAACCCTTTTATCCCTGTTAATTGCGGCGCTATTCCGGAAGCGCTCCTTGAATCCGAACTTTTCGGGCATACAAAAGGATCATTTACCGGCGCTACCAGAAACTATGAAGGCCTTTTCAGGTCCGCTCATGGCGGCACCCTGTTTCTTGACGAGATAGGTGATACCCCGTTGTCAATACAGGTGAAACTCCTCCGAGTGTTGCAGGAAAAAAGCGTGCGTCCGGTTGGCAGTTCCCAGGCGGACCTGATTGATGTCCGCATTCTCTCGGCCACCAACAGAGACCTCGAAGACGCGATTGCAGAAGGAAATTTTCGTCAGGACCTTTACTACAGACTCAACGTTGTCTCACTTGAAATCCCCAGTCTCATTCAGCGCCGCGAAGATATTCCCCTGCTTGCCGCTCATTTCTTAAAGACAATCTCGGATCAGACCGGGAAAAAGGTAAACGGATTTGCTCCCGAGGCAATGGAACAACTGCTTACAGCGCCGTGGCCCGGCAATGTCCGTCAGCTGCAGAATTCGGTAGAGCATGCTGTTGCCCTTACCACAACTCCGTTGATCTCTGCAGACCTGTTGCGCAACACCATACAGGAAGACACGGGCAAGGTCCCTTCTTTTTCAGAGGCACGAAAAAAATTCGAACAGGACTACCTGGTCAACCTCCTCATGATGACGAAAGGCAACGTCAGTCAGGCAGCGCGGATTGCCAAAAGAAACAGGACGGATTTTTATAAACTTTTACAGCGAAACCATATCGTCCCTGCCCTTTTCAAATCATGAAATAACCATCTTTTTAATCACTGCAGCCCTCCCCGCCCCCTCTTTGTCGCAATAATACGACAAAGAAGACAGTCGTGCCATCCTAACCATCTGTTTTCATACTATTTTTTCAAAGAAAATTATCGAACACCGCAAAAGCGCCTTTTCTCGATAGATTACTCACCGAACCTCTAAGAAAAATAACATCCCATTCCTTCGCTATACGCGAGTATACCACTCCATTTTTCTCTGAGTTTATCTGCGTTCTGTTGAGTTGATTTTATGGGGGCATCATCTGTCGCAATACAGAGACATCAGCGTCAACTTACTGAATTGGCTTACAGATTGAACCGGAAGCACATGAAAGATTGTAATAAGCGTTACGTGAATACGATATGTCGCAAAAAGATGACACTTTTGTCAAGCTCTGTTCTGTGACGGACGCCAATGCCTCGCTTTGCTCTTTCAATATATTGATATTACAACAATAAAGTAATGGCATAGAGTTTGCTAAATATACAGGGAATTTGTCCTTTTAACATTGTTACCAACAAACTTACTCTTCCGAATATATGAAACATTCTTTACGTTTTTGTCTTTTTGTTTTTTTTTGTCTCGGTATGCATCTGTTTGTATCTGTTGTTCAAGCTGACGACAGAATTATTCATGTCATGTGGAGCTATGATGGTATTGAGGCTGATTTTTTTAACCTCTACAGGGAAGGTGCTGATGATACACCGGCATGCGAAAGTCCCTTCCCTCCGCCCTCCCCCCTGGAGATGGACTGTCTCGTCTCCGTTGACGGCAGTGGAACACCCATATTCTTTACCATGACAGCAGTAAAAGATGATTATGAGAGTCCCCACTCAGAACCATTCCCATTATATCCACCAGTTCTGGTGGATGGGAATTATGTTCCGCAGGCGCGCCTTTCCGCCAGTATTACATCTGGAGAAGCGCCACTTCCGGTAACTTTTGATGCAAGCGGTTCCAGTGATATTGATGGTGAAATCATTACCTATACATGGAAATTCGGCGATGGAAAAATAGAGGCAGGCAGTGACATCGATTATACCTTTTTCTTTCCAGGGACCTATACGGCCAGTGTTACGGTTACTGATGACAGCCTGGCGACTGATACTGCTGCAATTACTGTCACTGTCATGGAAACAAACGACGACGCATCATCAGATACACTGATTCCGCCTGCTGCTGTAATAAACGCTACCCTTCTTGATGACACATCCTCACTGTATCGTTTTGACGCGCACGACTCGTATGCCAACGATGCTTATCTTACCTTCTTTCACTGGGATTTCGGTGACGGAACTGTCGCGGTTGGAGAGGCAGTTGAGCATGCATATTCTTCACAAGGTGACTACACTGTAACGTTGACCGTACTTGACAGCAAAAATGAAATCGGTCAGAGCACAAAGGATATATACATACATAATAATCCTCCTCTCCCACAGATCGGATCATACACAACAAAACGGTTGATTCATCTTTCGTGGGATTATAGTGGAGAGAGAGACACCTTATCAGGATTCCGGTTCTACCAGAACGGAAACCAGGTTTGCGAGACAACAGACACCAGCGTCTTTGCCCTTGATTGCATCATTGATCTGGAGGGGATTGTTTCTGAATTCCGGTTGACCGCAGTCAATACGGACAGTATTGAAAGCACCGAATCAAATATTCTGGTCTTTAAGTCAGGTGAAACAGCATCTGTACCTGTCAAAGGCGCGGCGCCGCTTTCAGTGTTCTTTAACGGCGGCGGCTCAATTGACACAGACGGCAGCATTATAAGCTATCACTGGGATTTTGGAGACGGCGCAGAGGCAGAGGGCGCAGAAGCTACGCATACCTTTACCACCGCAAGCCTGTTCCCGGTCACGCTGACAGTAACCGATGATAAAGGCGCTACAGCCCAGGCCGAGGTTGTCATTACGGTCACTGCCGCGGCAAACGATGCGCCGGTTGCAGTGACAGACATCGTAGTCATTGATGAACACACGCAGGTAGGTATCAATGTCCTTGCAAACGACTTCGATCCGGACGGTGATTCGCTCATCCTGGATTCAGTGAGCCAGCCGGTCGGCGGGACCGTGGTTATTTCCGGCAATAATGCCCTCTACACTCCAGGACTCGATTTCAACGGTGACGATCCCTTTACCTATGTGGTGAGCGACGGCAACGGCGGAACCGCAATCGGGACGGTCAACGTAACGGTCTTCGCGGTTAATGATGCGCCCGCAACCGTGGACCAGAGCCTTGCCACTGACGAAGGCCTACCGGTGAGCGGTATTCTCTCCGCCATTGATATCGACAATGACAGTCTCACCTTCTCCATTTCAGGAAATGGTTCTCTGGGCTCAGCAGTCATAACCAATTCGGCAACCGGCGCTTTCACCTATTCTCCAGATCCACGCGTAACCGGCACGGATACCTTCACTTTTGTCGCAAATGACGGTACTACAGACTCCGACACGGGCACGATTACTATCGTTATCACAGCAGGAGGCGTTCCCGAGCCGAATAGTGTTCCACTGGCATTTGACGGGGAATTCACAGGGATTAAAAATGTTGATCTGACCGGATTCCTTGATGCAGATGATCCGGATGGCGACGCGTTGACCTTCTCGATCATCTCTTCGCCCACTATGGGAAGTGTAGTAATCAACAACGCGGCAACCGGTTCTTTCACATACTCGCCGATCAAAAGTTTATACGGAACAGATTCGTTCTCTTTTAAGGTGAATGACGGAAAAGCAGACTCAAACGTCGCTGTTGTAACCCTTATCATTAACAAGAAGTAGAAAGAAGACGGAAAGGCAGTGGCGACAGCAGCAGATCATCAGATCCGGACAGAACTCAAGCGCTTAGACGGTCTCATCCAGCACATTCTCGTTTTGTCGCATCTGATTGTTCGCTCTGGTAAAACTGTTTCTTTGATTCTGTTGCATCCGTCGGATGTCCCTTTCACGCAGGTCCGTTTCAGGGGCCGGCTCAACATCTTCAGTTCTGTTTTCAGCTGTCCTGGTTTCTGCTCTGGTTTCCGATGCTGGAGGAGGCGCTGGTGCGGCCCTTCTCAAAGGCTCATTTTCAGGGGTTATCGGTTCCGTGTTTCCAGGAACTGTCTGGAGGTTTGCTTCTTGAGACGGGGACTGAGCCGTCTGCTCAGTATCTCTGCCTCCTTCAATAACACGGACTCCGATGTTCGGGGCGGGTTGTGGCGAAAGGGCCTGTGGTCTTGCCTGAACCGGAGGGGCCGGCGCTTGAGGACTATTCACCGCGACATTTAAATCCTGGGCTTCCTGAGAGATGGTCACCCCATCCGACTCCCTGATCGGTTCCCTTGCCGGTGGCCTGTCGTCGGCAGGCCTTGCAGTCTGTTGAGTTTTCGCAGGAGACTGCGCTGCCTTTTCGATACCGCCGCCTTGATTTGTCTGCAGGATTTCCATGATTGCGTCCTCCACCAAATATCAATCTCGTGTCTGTTTATGATATCAGCCGTAAGGAAAGAGAAGAAGTTTTTTCTTATTCTTATATTATAAGCATATCTCATGGATGTTTCAATGTTTCTTGTGTTTCTGTCATGGGACACCTGTTTGAAAAAGAACTGGGAAGGAAAAGATACTATTCAATGATTGAATGTCAGAGACAAATACTTTAGTGTGAATACCTCTCAAGAAGAAGAGTAATTGTCCAGAAATCCCAGGAGAAGTCATTGATGAAGAAAAAGCAAAAGAAAGAGAATCAGACTCTTCCCGACTCGTTTAGAGACCTGTTTACCATGTCCTCACAAACTGGAGAAAGTTTTGCCGACATGTTCGAGGTTTCACTTTCTGAAAATGACTCGCACGAAAAGATCGCGGATAAAGACCTGCTAAAAAAGAATCAAACCATTCCCTTGCAGGAGCTTTTTCGCACCTATCCATATCCCCAGGCTTCGATTGACCTTCATGGATACACAGCCGCTGAAGCTGAAGTAAAAACAGAATCATTCGTCATAACATCTTGTAACTCGGGCCTAAAAACAATTCGTATTGTTACTGGAAAAGGACTGCACTCAAATGGCAGGCCCGTTCTGCCCGACACTGTAGAGCAATGTCTCCATGTCCTGAAAAAGAGAAATCTTGTCAGAGCATTTCAATGGGAAAAACAAGAAAAGCACAGAAGCGGTTCTGTGATTGTGTACTTGAAATAAGCAGCTTTGTAACCGTTCACCACAGAGAGCACAGAGAATTTTTTTGATAAAAACGAAAGAGTTTCAGAAATATCTCCTTGAATGGTTTGCTGCACACGGTCGTGACCTGCCGTGGCGTCACACCTATCTCCCCTATCATATATGGATTTCCGAGATCATGCTGCAGCAGACCCAGATGGACCGGGTTGTTGAATATTTCAACCGCTGGGTTCGGCGTCTGCCTGACATCGCATCCGTTGCCTCGGCGTCTGAAGAACAGATCTTGAAGCTCTGGGAAGGTCTCGGTTATTACTCTCGTGCCCGGAATATCAGAAGATGCGCCGCCATTCTGATGCAGAAGCACAACGGACACATTCCGGATGATTATTCGGCGCTTCTGTCACTTCCCGGAATTGGGCCGTATACTGCCGCAGCTCTTATGAGCATTGCCTTTAACAGAGACTATCCAGTTGTCGATGCCAATGTCGAACGGGTCTTTTCACGACTATTTGATATCAGATCACCCGTTAAGCAAAAAGAGAACATAACGTTTATACGGAAAAAAGCAAAAAAGCTGCTTCCACATGGCAGATCCAGATTTTACAACCAAGCTCTGATGGAGCTTGGCGCCCTCATCTGTCAGCCGAAAAACCCGGATTGCATCAACTGTCCAATTCGTTCGGACTGCAAGGCACGCATCTTGGGTATACAGAACGAACGTCCGATGCCCGTACCCTCGAAAGAAACCGTCTTTATTGACATGGCAACCGCTATCCTGCTCCACAACGGGAAAATTTTTATTCAAAAAAGGCTTAAAAAAGATGTCTGGGCCGGACTCTGGGAGTTTCCAGGAGGACGGATAAAAAAAGGAGAGTCACCGGCAGAAGCGGTTGTGCGAGAGTTTTATGAAGAAACAGAGCTTAGAATCGGACACCTGGAAGAGATCATTTCCGTAAAGCACAGTTACACAATATATCGTGTAACTCTCCATGGATATTACTGCAGGCTCACAAACGGCCTGGACAAACCGGTACTCCATGCGGCCCAAGAGTATCGATGGGTTTCTCCTGATGAACTCAGCGCCTTTGCCTTTCCGGCAGGACACAGAAGACTCCTAGAGCACATCAGCAAAGAAAGGGATTTAACAGAACGTATCAGCCACTCGCTCAACGAATAATGGTTTTTTTGTCATTGGGAACCGGCACAGCGTACCATCAGGACAGTTCCATCGATTTCAACCCTGTCACCGTCATGGAGTTGTCTGCCGCGGCGGGTCTCTCTCTGATCGTTCACCCTCACCTCGCCGCTCTGGATCCTGATCTTGGCTTCACCGCCGCCCTGGACGACATTGGCGAGTTTTAAGAACTGACCAAGCCGGATCATGTTGTCACGAATTTCTATATCGACCATTATCTTACTGTTATCGTAATGACTCAGGTGCGAGCTATAAGTTGCGAAAAACTCCGACCTGTAACTGCTGAGTAGTTACCTGTCATCATCTTGAAATGCCAGCAGGCACACGTTCATATTTTGACTTTTTACAAGTTGTCATTATATAATAAACACACTACATACAATCCTTAAATTATTATCACCGAACAGTTACATCCGGAGACCGTGTCATGCCGCAACATGAACGAAGAATAAATACCCGCATTCCAGCAGAATTCAAGGTCAACTATGTTCATAACGGAGATTATATTATTTCATACACCAAGGACCTTTCGGTCGATGGCATGTTTATTTATACGAAAAACCCTCCTCCTGTCGGCGACTCCACAAAACTTATCTTTTCAATCGGCGAATTAAACGACGTTTCCGTATCCACCAGGGTAATATGGGTCAACCAGGACAAGGAATCATTGGACTCGGGCATGGGGGTCCGGTTTATCGACCCGCCTGATGCATTGCGGAATGCCATTCTCCAGACAATCAAGAAAGTGGCCTTGCTCAACAAAGATTCCTAACTGAAGCACTCACTATTCAGCTTCGAAATCAAGACCTATCCCTTCTTGGCAGCCTCCATTGCTTTCATAAAACCGTCCCGGGACCGTTCTATGACCGAATCTTCAACACAGAATGCAAGCCTGAAATAACCGGGCGCGCCGAACCCTCTTCCCGGCACTGCAAGGATTTTCTGCTCCTGCAGCAGGGCCACGAAATCTACATCACTTTCAAGCGGAGATTTGGGGAAAAAGTAGAATGCACCCTTGGGAGTTACAAAATCAAACCCGCAGTCGGACAGGATGCCGCTGAAAGCCTCTCGCCTCTTGGTATAGATGGTGCAGTCAACCGTCTCTCCCTGGAGTTCTGCAACCACACGTTGCATCAACGCCGGCGCATTAACAAAACCCAAAATCCTGTTGGCAAGGGTCACGGCCTCAAGCAGCGGGGCCTTATTGTCAATCTCAGGGTGGACAGCCAGATACCCTATACGCTCTCCCGGCAAGGACAGGTCTTTGGAGTACGAAGAGACCACTATGCTGTTCCGGTAGACCTGAAAGACGCTTGGAACCTCATGGCCATCATAGATGATTTTCCGGTAAGGTTCGTCGGAAATCATATAGATGGAGGTCTGGTGTTTCTTCTGGGCAGCCGAAAGTATCCGGCCAAGTTCGGCAAGAGATTCCCGGGAATAAATCTGTCCGGTCGGGTTATTGGGGCTGTTAATGATGATTGCCTTGGTGTTTGGCTTGATTGCCGCTTCAATGGCTGCATGGTCCAGATTAAAATCCGAATCCGTTTGAACAATTGTTGATTTTCCACCCTGGTTATCGATATAAAAATTATATTCAACAAAAAAAGGAGCAAGAATAATCACTTCATCCTGAGGGTCAAGGAGCGCCTTTAAGGTAACATTCAAGGCGCCTGCCGCCCCGCAGGTCATCAAGAGATCGTTCCGGCTTAAAGATACTCCCTGCTCTTTTCCAACCTGGGCGGCAACAGCCTCACGAACGTGCGGATAACCGCCATTCGGCATATAGCCATGAATGCCTGATCTCTCTTCCGGGGCCAGCCTTGCAATGGTCTTGCTGAAACTTGCCGGCGGCGGCACATCAGGATTACCCAGGCTGAAATCAAAGACATTGTCAGCGCCATACTCAGCCTTCAACCTCGCGCCTTCTTCAAACATCTTGCGGATCCATGAAGCCCGTTTGGAAAACTCTTCCATCTTCTTTGAAATAGCCATTATTGTCTCCTTTTGACAAATAATTCTCTCACAGAGGCACAGAGAAAATTAATTATCACTGCGGATCTGTATTGTTGCAAGGGATCATTGCTTGAACTTATCTTCCAAATACTGGTAAGCGGCATTGATCTCCTTCATCTTTTCTTCCGCCACACTCCTGAACTCTTCGCCAAGATGGCCGACCTTGTCAGGGTGATACTGCATGCTGAGCCTGCGATAGGACTTTTTGATCGGTTCGAATTCAGCTCCCGGCTCCAGTCCGAGCACCTTATAATACTGATCTTCAGAAAAAGCCGCCTTCCTGGCCCTGGCCATGAATTTGCTGCGGATGGCCTGGTGATCGTAGTACGATATCTCAAGAAATTCGGCTATATTAATGGCGAGCTCAAGCTCAGGGTCCGGGATAGTATCCTTTGTATAAATGACCTGGTACACCAGTTCAAGCAAAATCAGGCGGGGCTCATAGGCAAATCTGCTGCGAAACTCCGCTAAGAGAGACTCGAGACTTTCCGTAGCTTGAACAGCTTCCTTGATAAGTTCCTTGACCCAGAGAAGTTGAGGTTGGGAGTAGCGAAGGTTATAACGGAAGAAGTTGGAGATGGTCTGGATCTCCTCTCGTGTCGCCTCACCGTCAACCTGGGCGATCTTGACCAGGATATTGATCAAAAGCGTGACAAATATATTATGGGTCTCGGTTTGAGACTGCTCGTATTTCCCGATCTGCCGTTTAATATAATACGAAAAACCCCAGAAACCTGCGACCACTGCCATCATCAGAAAAAGACCGGAGAACAGCAAGAACCCGAGAAATTTACCCCCGCCGAAAAGAAGCATGCCGAGAACCAGAAAAAGAAAACAGCCGCCGCAGCCGGGTTGTTCGTGACGTTTGTAGTACATAGTATCCAGTTTACAGTTTACTCAACCGCTCCTTCTGAAAACAGCGCCTCCATGAACTCCTGTGGATCAAAGTCCCGCAGGTCGTCCATCTTTTCGCCGATTCCGATGAAACGTATCGGAATATTGAATTCATGACAAATATTGACCACAATCCCGCCCTTCGCTGTTCCATCAAGCTTGGTAAGAGTCAACCCTGTCAATTCCACTGCCTCGTTAAAGAGCCTGGTCTGCGAGACGGCATTCTGTCCTGTGGTGGCATCGAGAATCAGCATGGTTTCATGGGGTGCGCCTGGAAGTTTCTTTTCCATCACCCTCTTTATTTTCTTCAGCTCTTCCATCAGGTTGACCTTGGTGTGGAGGCGGCCTGCCGTATCAACAATGATTACATCAAAACCACGAGGTTTGGCATAATCAATGGCATCATAGATGACTGATGAAGGATCGACCCCGCTTTTCTGCGCCACCACATCAACGCCGATGCGTTCACCCCATATCTGAAGCTGTTCGATAGCGGCTGCCCTGAATGTGTCTGCTGCAACAAGCAGAACACTCTGACCGGACAGCTTGAACTTGTGGGCCATTTTACCTATAGTTGTCGTCTTGCCGACACCGTTCACACCAAGGACCATGATCACAAACGGCCCGGATTCCGGCAGGACCATTTCCGCGGGCCGATCCGAACTGAGCAGATAATGAAGCATTTTTTTCTTGATGGCCTCTTTTAAGGCCTGAGGGTCCTTAAGCTCTTTTCTGGACACCTGCATCCTGGCTTCATCAAGAAGGTCCTGGGTGGTGCCGACACCAAGATCTGCCGTGATGAGAATCTCCTCAAGCTCATCAAGCAGATCATCATCGATAACCCGTTTGCCGAGAAAGACAGAATCCACCCTCTTTATAAAGGAATCCCGAGTCTTAGAGAGTCCCTTCGTGAGCCTGGCGAAAAAACCTTTTTTCTTTTTTGCTTCAGACGGCTTGTCTTCAGTAACAGGAGGGGCCTCTGAATCATCAGTCAAGTCCGGCTCTTCAGACGATGCATCAGTCTCGGAGTCTGTCTCTGCCGTCTCCAGGATAACTTCGTCACTGACCTCTGGAGTCTTTGGGGTATCTTCTGGAGTGAGTTCTGGAGCCTCCGGAGTGTCTTCAGCGCCTAGCTCTCCTGTGTCAGGAATTTCTTCCGGAGTGACATCCGTCTGAATTTCCCTTTCAGGAGCAGCCTTTTTCCCTGATTTTCTTTTAAACCAGCCAAGCATAATGAACTCCGATAGTTAAAATGAACCTGCCCATGCCAATCCTGCAATGACAAAAAAGACGCTTTCAAGCAGGAATTCAAGAACAGGTCCGGGAGCAAAATAGGCCTTTTCATAGAGTCGAATAATACCAAAGAGATAGATCACTCCCGGCAACAGCCAGTAAGCAAGTGGCGCCAGCAGGCCGATAACAGGCGTAATAAGAAGCAGGGCCACAAGACATCCCAGAAGGACATAAAGATAGGTCAATGTCTTTTTCTCTCCAATTAAGACCGGCAGGGTCTCTTTGCCGACCAGGCGGTCCCCCTGCACCTCAAAAACATCAAACAGACCGTTCCGCACATTATACAAAAGCAGAACGACAAAAAATACGGTCAGCGTTTTCCCTGAAGTGATCGACTGAACGCTCCAGGCCGGGATAAGGGCGGTTACGAACGCCCAGGCCAAAGCTACCAGAAATGTCTTTGATCCCGGGATTTCCTTCAGACCACGGACCCGGGTGATTGGAGAGAAAAATTTCGGTATAAATCGAACGCTGTACAGTATACCGAATACACTCATGGCGATGAGAACCGTAAAAGGATACTCACCCATGCCGTAGGCTATAAACAGTGAACATCCCAAGGCAAAGACGGAAGAAAAAACAAGGGGGATCCGATATTTTCTGTAAAAAAGCGCCCGCATGGGATCATTGATCTTTTTTGACCGCTGATCGGTAAATCTGTTAATGTTATGCATGGCAAAGATATAACCAAAAGCAACGGCAAAATATTCAAAATCGGGCCGCAACCCGAGAAGCTGGGCACAGGTATTTGCCATAACCCCTCCGGCCAATCCCACATAAAGATTTGTCGCAAGCAGGAGCCAGAAAATCCTGGTGACAAAGGGAAGCAGAACCCCTTCATTCTCGGAAGGAATAGATTGCAGCACCCGGACGATCCAGTTGATCATCCAGGTCGGCGTTGATGCTCCGGCAGTGACCCCGACACAGGTGTATTGAGAAAGTCCCTCCAGGTCGAGGTCATCCTCTGTCTCAATCATGAAGACAGGACACCCCATCCCTTTTGCTATCTCACCAAGCCGCGCTGTGTTTGCGCTGGTCCTGCCGCCGACGATCACCATGGCCTGGACCTCTTTGCAGAGAGCGCGCACCTCCTCCTGCCTTTTGTGGGTCGAGTCGCAGATTGTATTAAAGATTCGTCCCTGCGGGAAACGGTCCAGAATCATCCTGCTGATACGTTCAAAAGAGTTTTCATCCTGGGTCGTCTGGCTTACGATGATGTAATCGCCTTTCACAATCAGTTCTTCTACATCATCTTCATTGCTGACAACCCAGCACCCTTCTCCGGCGTGTCCCATAAGACCTTCAACTTCGGCATGGTTGCGGTCGCCGATGATGATCGTCTGATATCCTCTCTTCCTGTATTTATCAATAATCACCTGCACCTTGACAACCCTGGGGCAGGTCGCATCCTTGATATGAGCGCCGGTCTTCTGCAGCGCCTCCTTCTTGGCAGGCGGCACACCATGGGCCCTGAGCACAACAGTGCCGTCGAACCTCTCCGGTATTTTCTTGAGAATCTTGACGCCACGTTCATGCAGGAGATCAAGGACCTGCGGGTTATGAATAAGGGGGCCGAAGGTGGCAATGTCCCGGTCTTCCTTGTTGAGCATATCAAGGGTTATCTCAACGGCCCGGCGGACACCCATGCAAAATCCGGCGCTTCTGGCTAGTTTTACTTCCATATATTTATGATGAGGTAACAGTTAAAAAGGAGAACTATTCGGGTGGAACTAAATAGTTTACCCAAACACCATACTGTAACTGTTCAGCAGTGCTCCAGATGTGCACAAGCAGGCTGGAGAACTATAGTAGTCCTATGTGAACCAGCCTGATCGTGTGCAGATGGAGTGCTGCTGAACAGTTACAAAAATGAATGCCGATTCT
>DAOVSZ010000267.1 GCA_030627725.1 Desulfobulbaceae bacterium | reverse complement strand
GTTTCCTTTGAGGCATTCTCGCCTTTTTTCAGGCCCATAAGATTTTCTTCAAACTCTTTTCCCATACGGCCTGAACCGACATCTACCGACTGGTCCTTCCCCAGCACCTGCTCCATCGGCTTGCCATCATGATAGCCCTGAAAATCAACAAGGACCACATCACCCTCGGCAATGCCGCGGTCCGTAACGCTTCTTAAGGGCGCCATCTGGACACGCATCTTCTCCAGTTCTTGATCAATCTCATCATCTGTTACAAGTATCTCCGGCTGTTCAACCTCAATACCTTTATATTGGCCCAGTTCAAATTCCGGCCGGATATCGACTTCCGCCTCATAGACAAAGGAGCCGTCTTCCTCAAAGTTGTGAAACTTGATATTCGGATGGGCGACGGCATCGAGTTTCATCTCCTGCAGGGCGTCAAAATAGGTCTCCTGAATCATCTCCTCGCCGACATCCATCTCCACCTTGGGGCGATAGTTTTTCTCAAGAACATTAAGCGGAACCTTGCCCTTTCTGAATCCCTTAATCGAGACATCCTGTTTTAATTTCCGGTACGCCTTCTCAAGCTTTTTTGCCACCTGCTTCTCCGGCAGCACTATCTTCATTTTTCTTGTAACTGAACTCAGTTCCTCAACCGTAACCTGCATATAATGCCTTCCTTTCTTCTAAGATTATGACAAAAAAAATTAATCATTGTCAGGGAATAGATTCTTATTGATTGGTGCGAGAGGGGGGAATCGAACCCCCATCCACATATGTGGGCTGGATCCTAAGTCCAGTGCGTCTACCAATTCCGCCACCCTCGCAGAACCGTAAGCAATCACAGGGCACGGTAATGGTAAGATATCGCGCTGACTTTAGCTTGCCCATCGTAATCAGTTACGCAGAACTTACAAAAATAATCAACTTTGCCTTCACAGTCAAGGTAACAGAAAGACAATAACTTCCATTCTCATGAAATCTTTGCCGAATTCAGAACTCTGACATTCATACGTCCATGTCAAAAACATTTTCTTTGACATATATAAGTATAATTGATATTTTGAAAAATTGTCTTTCTTCTGACCAACAAAAATTCTTAAGCCTCATACTCGTAGAAAAATTAGTAAAAAAATAAACCCCAAAAATACGGGTGAAGAAAAAATGGCCATAGACCCTGAACGAAGAAATTTCCTTGCCGCTGGCTTTCCTACACTGATCGGCAGTCTGCCGCTTACAAGCCATCATGAGGCGCTGCGGCAGATCCTTACCCATACCCCGGAAATTCCGCTCTGGCCACAGCTCCCCTCCAACCCTCTCGAACGGATGACAAACCAATTTAATGAGGGGATCCCGGGCATCGTAGAAGAGGAAGACCGGACATATTTCAATATCGGCACAGAAACATTTGAGGCGGAGATGCTCTCGTTTTTTGAAGAATATCTCGCTGTCACGGAAGATATTTCAAAGCTCGCCGATTCTCGTTTCCAGGTCAGCCGCGAACGCGCGGGCGGCATTTATCACCTTGTTGACGAACTGACCGGAAAGGCTGATATAAGAGCGGTAAAGGGCCAGGTAACCGGCCCCTTTACCCTCCTGACCGGCATCGCCGACCAGGAGAAGCGTCTTGGCTATTATGACCCGACAATACGCGAGATGTCGGTCAAGGGCATTGCAATGAAAGCGGCCTGGCAGGTCCAGTTCCTTTCTCGTCTGAACAAACCGGTCCTTCTCTTTATTGACGAACCGGCCCTTGCCGGTCTTGGCTCCTCCTCTTATATCAGTATCTCCAAAGACGACATCGCCCAGGACCTTGAGGAAGTCATCAACGCCGTACATCTTACAGGAGGCCTTGCCGGAGTTCATGTCTGCGCCAATACGGACTGGAATTTTCTCCTTTCAACAACTCTCGATATCGTCAGCTTTGACGCTTTCGGCTTCTTTGACCGCTTTGTGACAAGCAAAGAAAAGATTTATGCGTATCTTAACCGCGGCGGGATCATTGCCTGGGGTATCGTCCCTACTTCTGAAGCGGAAGATATAGAAAATGCAACATCCGACGGACTTGCCACACTCTGGGAAGAACAGGCAGGCAAGCTTCTAAGCGACACATGGAGCCTGCAGGCACTCTTAAACCAGACACTGATCACACCAAGCTGCGGCACCGGGTCCATTGCCCCGGACCTGGCAAAGCGTGTTTTAACCCTTACGCAGGAAGTATCAGCAATTCTGCGTGAGAAGTATGGAGAGTAAGAACACATCATGGATGAACTGAACCAGCTTCTGAAACAACGCCGAATAAAGGCCAAAGAACTTGCGGACCTGGGAGTCAACCTGTACGCAAACGATTTCAAACCAACGCATCACATATCCGACATCCTGCCAAATACCAACGATATCAGACAGGAATCACCACCCCAGGGCGGCACCTTTTCGGTTGCCGGCCGTATCATTGCTTTACGTAAATTCGGCAAGGCCGCTTTTCTCCACATTCAGGATGAAAACGCAAAGATTCAGGTCTATGTCAAAAGAGACGTTGTGGGCGCGGAAACCTATCAGATTTTCAAAAAATTTGATATCGGCGATATCGTCGGTTTTACCGGCCCGCTTTTTAAGACAAAGACCGGTGAATTGACCATTCAGGCCAATGCGATCAAGCACATCACGAAATCATTGCGGCCCCTGCCTGAAAAATTTCACGGGCTGACTGATGTCGAGACCCGCTATCGACAGCGCTACGTTGATCTCATTGTCAACCCGGAGGTCCGGGACACCTTCAGAAAACGGGTGGAAATTATCCGCCTGGTCCGTGACTTCCTGACCAACCGGGGGTATCTCGAGGTTGAAACCCCGATGATGCATGCTATTGCGGGCGGCGCCACGGCAAAGCCTTTCAAGACGTACCACAATGCCCTTAACATGGACCTCTACCTGCGAGTCGCGCCGGAACTCTATCTGAAGAGACTTCTGGTCGGCGGCTTTGAAAAAGTATTTGAAATCAACAGAAATTTCAGAAACGAAGGGCTTTCCACCCGCCACAACCCTGAATTCACCATGCTGGAGTTCTATCAGGCCTTTGCCACCTATGAAAATCTGATGGACCTGACGGAAGAGATGATATCCTGGATCTGCACCGAGGTAACAGGCTCTCTGGCCCTGACATACCAGGGACAGGAGGTCGATATGTCTCCACCCTGGAAACGGTATACCATGGACGAAGCCCTCATCGAAGTGGCGGGCATTGACCAGGCCCTTCTGGAGGATCCGGATGCGGTGATGCAGCTTGCCAAGGACAAGGGAATTAAGCTTGAACCCAAGGAGGGTCCGGGCAAGGCAAAGACAGAGCTGTTTGAGCTCTTGGTTGAAGAAAAACTGATCGATCCGACCTTTGTCACCGCCTACCCCACCGAGGTTTCACCCCTGGCACGCCGCAACGCGGATGACCCGGAGATCACCGATCGTTTTGAACTCTTTATTACAGGCAGGGAAATCGCCAATGCCTTCAGCGAACTCAATGACCCGATAGACCAGAAAGAACGCTTCGAAAAACAGATTGCCGAACGCGGAGACAACGACGAGATATTCCCTGAGGTGGACCGTGATTTTGTCAGGGCGCTGGAGTACGGAATGCCTTCAGCTGCCGGCGAAGGAATCGGCATTGACCGGCTGGTGATGCTCTTGACCGATTCACCATCCATCCGTGACGTCATCCTCTTTCCGCATCAGAAACCGGAGAAAAACTAATACCCGGAGCAACATTTTGAACTTCGAGTGGTTTATCTGTCTCAGATACCTGAAGGCGAAACGCAAACAGGCCTTTATCTCCCTTATTACGTTGATTTCGATTGCCGGCGTCATGGTCGGTGTGATGGCGCTTATTATTGTCCTTGCGGTCATGACCGGTTTCTCAGAAGGCCTTCGGGACAAGATTCTCGGCATTAACTCCCATATCGTTATCCAGAAGATGGGCGGCAGCATCTACAACTATGAAACCCTCATGCCGCGTATCCTGGATATGCCAGGCGTCATTGGCGTGACTCCCTACATGTATTCTCAGACAATGATTTCCGCCGGCGAGGGAGGGACAGGGGCTGTCCTGCGGGCGATCGACCCGGATACGGCCTCATCCGTCCTCAGCCTCGATTCCCATCTCAAAACAGGCAGGATAGCCGATCTTGCAGGAACACCCGGCGCCGAGCCTTCCAGAATACCCGGCATAATCATCGGCTACGAACTTTCCAAACAATTGCGGGTCTCGGTCAACGACCGGGTCCGTCTGATCCTGCCTTCCGGCCCGCTCACCCCTATCGGCGTCATCCCGAAGATGAAGTCCTGCAAGATCGTCGGTATGTTTGAAACCGGGATGTATGAATACGACTCTTCCTTGGCCTATGTCTCTCTTGAGACCGCGCAGGAATTTCTC
>DAOVSZ010000240.1 GCA_030627725.1 Desulfobulbaceae bacterium | reverse complement strand
TTGCCGGCTCAGCCATCTTCGGCAAAGACAACTACGCCGCAGAAATCAAAAAAATGAAAGGGATTTTACAAGGGTGAGAAAAGCGGGTTAGGGTGCATTCGGATTAGACGAAAAAAAGGCCGCAGGCGCCGTAGATGTGCGTGATCAGGGAACCCAGTTATAGCCCCTCTATACTGTGTTCCCTGAGCGCGCACATCTACGGTGCCTGCGGCCTTTTTTAGTTGAGGTAGGGCCAGGGGAGGAGTGCCCCTGCGCATCTCCCTTGCGGGCAGCTTGGCTCCCTGGCAATTTCGTTGCCCGGCGGCGTCCCCCGCCAGAGCGCTGTCTGTCTACGTGACACAGTAGGCACCTTCAGGTCATACACATCTTTTTTTCCTGTATGATCTATGGCAGAGATCCGAAACACAGGCCCGGGATCTCTGGAAACATAAAAGCTTGACGGCATCACGAATGAGATGGCGGACCCTTCCGGGTTTGCCGCTTCGATCTGCACCGGGACACCTTGAATCTGCTCCCATGCAAACTCGACACTTTCTCTGGCATCATCTTTTGTGGGGCTCGCATCAATGACCACGGTTTCGCCGACATAATATCCCTTTTCAAGGGACGCAAGGTGAATCTCAGGCGCCGGGTTGCCGAGTTTAATCCGAAGAGTGAGCTTTTTCGTCTTGGAGGTGACACCTGCGTATTTAAAACGGTATGAAAGGGTCTCGTCGCCGCCCAAAAATTTATCCGGTTTGTACAGATGGCTCGCCGATCCGGTCTTTATCAACTCACCCTGCAGGTCCTTGCCGACAATCTCAATCGTGATCTTTGAGTTGAATGAAGCCTTGTTGGCCTTTCGCCATATATTTTTCCAGTTGATTGCCACTTCCGATGTGCTTACAGCATCCAGGATGACATCCTTTGCATAGACCTTTGGTTTTGGTCGAGGTTTCGGTTTCGGTTTCGCTTGTGCGACCTTTTCCACCACCTTGCCGCTCAGGTTCGGACCTGTTATATGGATTGCGGCCGGTTCACTGAATCCCTTGCCGTCGTTGCTCCTGAATTCAAACATATCCGTGCCGGGAAAATTTTTGTTGGGCAGATAGGTCAGATCAGGGGCCTTTCCTGATAACCTGCCGTGTTTGGGAGAGGTGATAACCTCATATTCCAGCGGGTCATTGTCCTCATCGCGCCCGACCAGATGAATGGAGAGTTCTCCTCCGTCTTTTGTCATCTGATAGGTGTCGCCCAGGACCATCGGAAGGGTGTTTGCAACCTGTATCGTCTCTTGCGGCTGTGGAGTGGGCGCTTCGCCGGATGTATCCTGCTGTTCGGCAGTATCCTCCATGACAATGGCCGGCACTTTCTCTCCAGGTTTCAAAAACATATAGCCGCCAAGCGCCAGCAGAAGAACAAGCGCGATAAGGCCGCCGATTCTGAAGGACTTGTTCTGGACAATGTCCTGGATCACAGGAATCGGCAGGACAAAACCCTTTTTCTTTTCCCCGTCTTTTTCTGCCGGATGTTCTTTTTCATCTGCTCCCGTCATCTCCGCAAAGGAGGTGTCGACAACGGTTTCATCCTCTGCATCGACATCCATGTCAAAGGTATCGACATCAAATTCAGTTTCCTCTCCGAGGTCAAAGGACTCTCCTCCCTCCTCCTCGTCGTCAAGAATTTCGGCAAAGTCGACCTCTTTTGAGGAAAAAGGCGTCTCTTCTTCTTCCTCCGCAAAAAGCTGGTCCATGTCATCCTGGTCCAACTCCATCTCATCTGCTTTCTCTTCTGAAGGTTCTTCGCTGCCACCCAAAAGGGCATCAATATCAGTCTGCTCCAATTCATCAGATGCCTCCTCGGCAGGCTCTGCAGCAGCTTCCGCCGGAGCCTCTTCCTCAGCTGCCGCTTCGGCTGGAGCGCTGTCATCCCCTCCGCCCAGCAAGGCATCTATATCAGTCTGCTCCAATTCATCAGATGCCTCCTCGGCAGACTCTGCTGCAGCTTCCGCTGGAGCCTCTTCCTCAGCTGCTGCTTCAGCCGGAGCTTCATCGTCTCCACCACCGAGCAAGGCATCAATATCGGACTGGTCCAGTTCGTCAGAGCCTTCTTCTTCAGGCCCCTCTAAATCATCCAGCCAATCATCAATTTCAGTGTTTTTTGTTTCGTCTGCCATAGTTGACCTCGCTTGCGCGCTTCACTAAAACGTATTCCGGGGGTGTACGGGATAAAAGCAGGATTTGTCCCCCTGTGCAGCTGTTCAACCGCCGACCTGTGTATGCAGGGCACGGTAGAGCGCCTCCGACATCTCAACATTTACCGAGAAGGACCGCCGGTTGCCCCACGAATTCATGCCGCTTATATGGACCCGTAAGAGACCGTCCACCTCCTGCAGCACACCTCCCAGCTTTTGGGGGGCATTCCCTTTAATATTCATGTTTGCTGGGGTATTGTTGACCATGGCGACCATCTGATCAGCCAGGGTAACGCCTAGCATTGTCATCCTTTTCGTGCCTGCCTGACTAATATAAACAAAGGGCTGCACCATGATATCCTGCGGGCCGTAAAAAGCGATGAACTCTTGTATCGCATCATCGCAAACCATGGTAACGAGTTCAGAGAAGCCGGAATAGTTATGATAGGTTATCAGTTCGGCGGGAGGGGAGATATCCTGAGGAAATTGTGCCCCTGAATCAACAGTTGAGGGGGTGCGGGAAAGGCCGGCATTACATGCTGTTCCGAATGACAGCAGGATGAATACCATCAGCCGGGCCACTTTCAGAGAGTGGAATTTCGTAAACATCTTCATTTTATTTTCCTCCGGAAAAGGCATTCTTACCTGCTTAATCCTTTTACTGCGATGTTATAGGGTTGTTCAACGGTAGCGGCATGAAAAAGCCCCATCAATTCCCTGTTTAACGGCATGCTGTATCGCCAGGATGTCTTGACCAGGTTATCTGCAAGGCCGACCAGTCGTCCTTGGACAATCAGGGTTTTGCGGGTGTTCGTAAAGGTGGAAACGACAATATAATCCAAGGCCGGGGTGTTGTTGGCCAATTCACCGATATTTCTCGACATGATGAACTCGCCGGCCTGAGGAAGGATATTAATCTCTTTGCTCATACGGAGTTCCGTAACCTTCAGCCCCCTGTCCGCCAGGTCGGTAAGGAGATATTCCGCCATGATACGCCCGAATTCCGTTTCTCTTTTCAGGTCTGCAAGCGGCACCGCCGCCACCACGGCGACCCTGGCGGTGAAATGTCTTTCCCCCTCTTCCTTGAGCTCGTAAAAGACCTTGCCGGCTATTTCCTTGGAAATATCAGACAGGAGGATTTCTGTTCCCAGTGATTTGGACTGATCAGGCATATACTGATAGACCTTATAACTGCTTGCGGATTCAGTCCGCCCTGTTTCAGATGTTTCCGCCTCAGTGTCTGGTGACGCTACGAGCATTACAGCGCCAAGGGCCAGCAGAAAGCAGCCGACATAAACGCACAGATGTTTCTTCATTTTTCCCTCCTGATATTCTTTATGTCAATTAGTATCATACCATAACTATGTAGATTTTTTTACCTTGCAGACTCTATCACAACTCCAGCCGTTTCAGATATGTGACTCCTTTTCGGCTGCCGGCGGTAGAAGAGTCGGCAAGAAGATTATTACACAGTTCGTTTCGCGGCAGCATTGTTGTGACGCTGGAGAGCAAGGTAGCAGTCTCATTGTCTATGATCTTAGCGGTAACCACGACATGGTCTCCGAGCACCATATAGGTGCCGGTAAGCATGGCAGCGGCCGTTACGCTTGATCTGATCTCTTCCGTGTCCCTGGAAAGTCCGTATTCGCCATATCTTTCCTCGATAAGAACGCTCTTTGTTTTCCGTGCTTCGACAACCGTGTAGGCGTGCTGCTGAAAGGCATTCATCAACTGTTCCGACAGATATCGGCCCAGGGAGGAGGTCCGGTACAATTTTTTCAGCTCCACAAAGGTGCAGACCATGAGCGCTCCGGAAAGGTCGGACCTTGAAGGGTTTGTTTTTTCAAGATTGCTGATCAGTTCGCCGGCAAGTCCGTTGACCCGTAAGCTGAAATCCTCTGCCTCCGATATCGCAACAGGCACATCCCGCTCCTCTTCCACCACCTCCTGATCGTGCCATGAGTCAAGGGGCCAGAGAGCATATGAACTCCCCGGCATCATCCAGAAAAGCATCGTGATACACATCCCCCAAAAGGCGACCCGTGTTGTCCATACAGCATCGGTTTTGAGATTCTCACAGGAAATTTCCACTGACTTCATAATGTTATCCCTCGTGGCGCATTGTTGTTTATTTCACTGCAGCGCATCCGCTCGGTGAGTATTGTAAGGAAACGAACCGGCAGAATGGGCATAAAAAGCAGGTTTGTCATTTATCATCGGAACGATATCCTCTTGTCTTTAAAAGAAAATGAAGATTTCGGAAGCCTGAAGAGGTTAATAGTCTTCAGGCTTCCGTTTTTTTATCCCTCACTTCGCTCAAATGACGCCTTGACACATCCGGGATGATGATTATTTTTTGTCGGTCTCGAAAAAACGCGAGACGGACGCGTTAACCGCTTCTATCTTATTGAAATCATTGAAGACGAACTTAGCGATTTTGACTTTTCGGAGTCTCACAGGTTCACTTACCTATGAGGTTGTCTTTTTGAGCCCAAAATGAAAATATCTTGAACCATTTATATAGGAGGAAATATGAGTACCAAAACCGCTCACAAGTCGGAAACAAAGGAATTTCAGGCCGAGGTCAAGAAACTGCTCGATATCATGATCCATTCGCTCTACACGGAACGTGATATTTTCTTAAGGGAATTGCTCTCGAACTCTGCGGACGCCTTGGAGAAATTCAGGCACCAGAAGCTGCTCGAAGACAAGGTCTTTGATCCGGACGCATCCCTTGAGATCAGTATCAGCGTCGATGAAAAGGAAAAGACCCTGAGCATCCTTGACAGCGGCATCGGCATGACCCGGGACGAGCTGGTCGATAACCTGGGCACCATCGC